>NZ_JPIM01000037.1 GCF_000735195.1 Chloroflexus sp. MS-G | reverse complement strand
TTCCGCGCTGCGGGAGAGGGGGGAGCTGGTGCGTGAACGCGGTAGCGTTGCTAGACGCAGAATCGCCCCTGCTCCGCTCATCTCCCCTTCCGCTCCCGCAGTGTGGGAGAAATACACAAATGAGCTTGCGCTATGTCTCAACTCGTCAGGTAGCATCTCCCCCTTCCTCGCCCACAGCGTGGGAGCGGAAGGGGGCTGGGGGGAAGGTGAGGGCGGCCAAAGGGATGGTGAGGGTCCCCAGGCGCGCTCCTCGTTATCAAGACCACGAGTTTCTAATCAGGCACTTAGACCTCAACGCCATCCCTCGCGGCGTAGTCGTGCTACAAATTCACTAAGTAGCAGCGCAGTGGCTCCCCATACCTTATACCCATTCAGGGCGAAGAACGGTACCCGCATCGGTGTCCCATTACGCTCCCAAATCTCTTCTTGCACGGTTGCCGTATCGAACAGGGTGGGTAGTGCGACGGTAAATACGCTTTCTACCTCTTCAGGATCGTGTACCGGTTCAAATGCGACCGGGTAGAAACCAACAATCGGAGTCAGATAGTTGTTGCTCGGTGGAATATAAAACGTCGTGAGTTGCCCGAGCACGGTAACTTGCCCTGCATCAATGCCAATCTCCTCTTGAGCTTCACGCAGCGCTGCGCCAATCGCACCGTTGTCGGTGGGATCAATGCCACCGCCCGGTAGCGAAACTTCGCCCCGATGGGTAGTGACTCGACTCGACCGCACTGTTAACGGAATATACAGGGTGTCTTCTTGGGGAAAGAGAAGCAGGAGCGCTGCCGATGCTCTTGGTGTGACACCAGGTGGTGGGTGAAACGGACGCAGTGGTGTGCCGTCGAGTCGGCGTAACACAAGGAGTTCACCTAATGATGGTGGTGGTGTTGCTAATGCTCGACGAATGATCTCAATTTGTTTGTTCCAGTCCATACGTGCTCCGTGGTTTTATATGTCTGATTGAATATTGTATGCTTCCTCTACCTATAGATGAAGGCTTTTCTTGATTTTTAAGCGATTTTCAACGTTCTCAGGCTTAGCGAAGCGATACCGGTAAACCCAACACACGCCGTTACGTATCCTCTAGAAAGCGGTGAAAGGCAGACCCATCTCAAGCTATCACCCCTTGCTCATCTGAGGATATGAGGAATCTGCCCTACCATACGGCGAAGAATCGGCGCGAGAATGGAGGCCGTAGACGCTTGTCGAAAGAGGAAGCTGCCGCTTCTGTCTGCGCTGCTTCACTCGTTCCTCTCCTCGCTCACAGCACTGCTACCGGTTAGGGTGAAAACGTTGAAATGCCCTGAACCCAGATGCCGATAGCTTGCCGTCACTGCACTTCTCCGCTACAATCGAATTATCAGCACCAACTGTTCAGCAAGGAGGAGCGCGTGTACAACCTGCAAGAGCAGATTCAAGCCGATTACGACCATGTCATCCATCCTCTGACCCATCCAACGGCACATCAAAACCCGAAAATCTGGGTTGCTGGCCGCGGGTCGATTGTGATCGACGCTGAAGGCCGTGAGTATATTGACGGACTCAGCGGTTTGTGGAACGTGAACGTTGGCCACGGCCGTGAAGAGTTAGCCGAAGCGGCTTGCAACCAGATGAAGCAACTCGCCTACTATTCATCCTATGTTGGCTCAACGAATCTGCCGGCAATTGAATTAGGACGTAAGCTGAGTCAACTCTTTTATCCGAGCATCAATCACTTCTTTTTTACCTCAGGCGGCGCCGAAAGCACCGAAAGCTCATTTAAGACAGCCCGTTTCTATTGGAAAGCCGTCGGTAAGCCCGAAAAGGTGAAGTTCATTTCACGTATGAAAGGGTACCACGGTGTCACAATGGCTGCGATGAGTGCAACTGGTCTGCCCGCGTATTGGCCGATGTTTGAGCCACGAGTACCCGGTTTTATTCACATCGAGTCACCCTATCCGTACCGCTTCGTCAATCCAACCCCACACCTGAGTGATGGTGTTGCCGCTGCGAATTTGCTCGAAGAGGCAATCTTACGCGAAGGCCCAGAAACAGTTGCCGCGTTCATCGCCGAACCGGTGCAGGGTGCCGGTGGTGTTATTCCTCCACAAGATGACTATTTCAAGCGCATTCGTGAGATTTGTGATTACTACGAGGTGCTGCTTATCAGCGATGAAGTGATCACCGGTTTTGGCCGCACCGGGCGCTGGTTTGGATTGGAGCATTACGGGATCGAGCCTGATATTGTCCAGTTTGCCAAGGGCATCACTTCAGGCTATATTCCGCTCGGTGGCATTGGCGTGAGTGACCGCATCTATGAGGCTATGGTATCGGTGCCACCTGAACAACGCTGGATGCATGCCTTTACCTATTCGGGCCATCCGACGGCTTGTGCTGTGGCGTTAGCCAATATTGCCATCATTGAACGGGAAGGGCTGGTGCAGCGAGCGGCTGAAGTTGGCGACTATATGTTGCGTCGGTTGGAGGAGTTATATGCGCTGCCTCACGTTGGCAATGTACGCGGTAAGGGCATGATGGCGGGGATTGAGTTGGTAGCCGACACTGCGACGAAAGCGCCCTTCCCGTCCAGCGCTAATGTCGGTACCCGCGTTCAGAAAGAGATGACAGCACGCGGTCTTTTTACCCGTGTCGTGGGTGACACAATTTGTCTGGCGCCGCCGCTCGTCACCACTTACGAGCAGATTGATCAAATTGTGCAGATTATTGCCGATTCAATTGCAGCAACCATCGCTACTCTGAAGTAAGGCTGTTCAGCGTTTTCGGCTTCAGGTTGTATGCAAAGACCGAGCTTTGCAACAACGGAACAGCACTGACGCATGGTCACGCACCCGCTGACGGCGATCCCCGCTTTACCTGGTCGCCTGAGAGCACAGGCCAGAGGCCCGCATGTGCGGTGATACAGGTGACTACAACACTCGTTTCATCACAGGTGTCTGGTGGAGCGTCACCCCGTCCGAGCACCTCCTTCCTCACCCCTTGTAGAAGAGGAAGAGAGGCCAAGGGGAAGTGAAGAGAGCACCCTCCCCCCTTCCTCACCCCGTGTGGGAGAGGAAGGGGGCTAGGGGAAGGTGAGGGGCCATGAGGTACGTTTATGCTTTCCCTTCCAACAGCCAGTTATCGATCAATCGTACCTGATCAAACCGTACCGCCATCGAGAGCAAAGCCCCTTCTGGCCCAATCTGATCCAACTCGCGCAAGGTGATCGGATGCGCAACGCTCACATACTCTGCTTTTGCCAGCGGTTCAGCCGCAATAATCCGCTGCATGAGCGACCGTAACGTATCTGCATTGCGTTCACCAGCTTCATAACATTCGGCAGCCGCTCGCAAGGCTCGGTACAACACCGGCGCCGCAGCACGCTGCTCCGCCGTCAAATAGACGTTACGGCTGCTCATCGCCAGACCATCGGCTTCGCGAACCGTTGGCACAATCACGATCTCAACCGGTATGTTGAGATCACGTACCATCTGGCGTACCACCACGGTCTGTTGAGCATCTTTCTGTCCAAAATAGCTCTTTGTCGGTTGCACAATGTTGAATAGCTTACAAACGACCGTTGCTACGCCGCGAAAATGACCAGGTCTAGCCGCGCCTTCCAGCACCTCATCGGCAGCAGGCTGAACAACGTAAGTGCCGAAGCCAGGCGGATACATCTCCTCCACAGAGGGTATAAAGACAAGATCGACGCCGGCTTTTTCGAGGAGAGCCAGATCGCGTGCTGTGTCACGTGGATAGCGAGCGTAATCTTCGTGAGGGCCAAACTGGGTCGGATTGACGAAGATACTCACTGCGACTGCCGGACATTCGCGGCGGGCCTGTTCCACCAGCGCCAGATGTCCTTGGTGTAGATACCCCATGGTTGGCACGAATCCGAGTGTGCTGAATGCCGATCGCGCCCGACGAAACTCAGCAATTGTATGTAAGACTTCCATACCGGTGTTCCTCGTTGATATGATCAACATTGATCAAAGTGTTTTACATGCTTCTGCGCGAGATTCTTTTGGTCGATCCTACCCGCTCCTAATCAATGTCCCCTGTTTCATCCCTGTTAAATGGGGAAAGGGCAGAGGAGTGCAAAGAACCGACTGAGACTGCTTCACGTCGTCTGATCAATGTTGGATAGCGCTGCTGCCAGTTCTGCCGGGTCCATCCGACTACTATGTTCAGGGCCAGGAAATGTTCCATTTCGTACATCATGCGCATATTGGTTCAGAGCTTCTGAGATCGTTTTGGCCAGTTCAGCGTAGCGACGGGCGTGGCGAGGAAGAAAATCGCTGTACAGACCGAGCAAATCATGCCAGACCTGCACCTGGCCACTACAGCCAGCCCCAGCGCCGATGCCAATGGTTGGGATCCGTAACCGTTCGGTGATCGCCTGTGCCAGCTCTGCCGGCACCAGTTCGAGTACGAGCGCAAATGCGCCAGCTTCCTGAACTGCCAGCGCATCGGCAATCAATTGTTGGGCCTCGTTCGCTCGCTTTCCCTGTACCCGTAGCCCGATCTGATTGACCGATTGCGGTGTGAAGCCGATATGCCCCATCACCGGAATTCCTAACGCGACCAGTCGGGCAATAATCGGTGCGACATGCACACCACCTTCCAACTTCACCGCCTGAGCGCCAGCCTCTTGCAGCATTCGCCCTGCACTCTGGATGGCCTGCTCTGGTGAAGTGTAAGTAAGAAATGGTAAATCACCGATGACCAGAGCCTTCTGGGTACCACGTACCACGGCTCGTGTGTGATGGATCATCTCGTCGAGGGTCACCGGTACCGTAGATTGGTGCCCCAATACCACCATGCCGAGCGAGTCACCTACCAGGATTATTGGGATACCGGCGCGATCGGCAATCTGAGCCGAGGTGTAATCATACGCAGTGATCATCGGAATCCGCTCGCCGCGATCGCGCATCATTTGAATATCACGAATAGTTGTGCGCATGGTCGGCTCCTCTCCCCTGTTGCGTTTTGCCGGTCATTCCGGCCTGCTCGATTGTAGCACGGAATGGTTAAGTGCGCAGAGTGGTGAGGGGAGGAATTAGGTCATGGGCACTGAGGAATGAGCAAGGCTCACCAATGATGATCATCACCGAATCGGTCGATCGAGTGCCAAACCTACCCTCCTAGCCCCCTACACTCACCGAGAGTGAAAGAGGGTTGGGGGGAGTGCAGGGTGAAGATGCACTTCGCAGCATAGGCACTGACAGATTTATCGTTAAATAACAGAGTCATTTCATCACAGGAATGTTTGACAAAACAATTTGCTTATCTTAATATCGAATGCGTTCGTTACTCATAGGTGCGCCATGAAGCGAAAACCCACTATGGACATTCCTGCTGCCCTGGTTCCGTATGCTCGTAGGGTTGCGCTGCGCAATACAGAAATCTTCTACTACGATGCTGGAGCGGATCATCATCCAACGCTTCTTCTTTTGCATGGGTTAGGTGACGAAGCTGATACGTGGCGCTCGATTATTCCGTCGTTATCGCGTGAATATCGGGTCATTGCACCTGATTTACCCGGCTTTGGTCGTAGTTCCGGTCCTCGTGGCGCCTATAGCCTGACCTTCTTTGCCCGCACGATTGCCGAATTTGTAGCTGTCCTGCAACTGAGCCACATCACGCTAGTTGGTCATTCGTTAGGGGCCATGATCGCTCAGCGTCTGAGTATCGGACTTCCTGGCCTTATCGAACAGCAGATTCTGATCAGTGGCTGTCTGCCGGTAAAGCGTCGTCTGCCGGAGTTGAAGCAATGGCTACTGTTGATCCCAGGTCTTGGTGAATTGATGATGGCGATCATGCGCCGTTCACAAGAGCTGGCCTTTTTTAGTTTACAACCGTTCTATTACAGCCTGTACGATCTGCCTGCCCGTGAACGGCGGTTTCTCAGGAAGCGGGTTTTGGCTCGTCTCCACCATCCACAGCAACGGCGGGCAACGCTTTCAGCGCTCCGTTGGTTGGCGATTGACACCTTCTTCCGTGCCAATCAATATCTTGATCTGGTCAGTAAATGTCGAATACCGACGGTACTGATCATTGGCGATCACGATGTCATTGTTGATGGTGAACTTATAGAAGCCATGCACGTCTTGCTCAACGAACAAGCTCAGTGTATTTACCTGGAACGGTGTGGTCATATGCCGCAGCAGGAACGGCCCGATATGATTTGTGAGCTACTGAGCGGGCTACATCCTGCTGCACAAACTGCTGATCAAGACCGTCAGGGCGAACATTCTAGCCAATTATGATGAGGCGGCATGTTCGCTACTTTCGAGGATTCGGGCCCGTATCAGAGAGGCGATAATTGACACGCTAATGATGGTTGCTACCACACCCAGCGAAGCTGCCGTCGGTATCTTCCAGCTTACACCAATCAGTGCGGCACTGAGATCAGGTAAGAGCATCTTGATACCAACAAAACTCAGCACCACTGACAAGCCGAGCTTGAGATAGTGGAAGAGATGAACCACGCCAGCCAGTACGAAGTAGAGTGCTCGTAGACCCAGAATGGCGAAGACATTGGATGTGTAGACGATGAACGGATCTTGCGTTACGGCAAAGACGGCCGGTATTGAGTCGACGGCAAAAATGAGATCGGTCGTCTCTACCATGACCAGCACTAGCAAGAGGGGGGTTGCCATAAGCATACCGTTTTGGCGGGTGAGAAATTTCTGGCCGTCGTAGCGATCACTGATTGGCATAAAACGGCGGAACATGCGTACCACCGGATTCTTATCAGGCTCGACTTGCTCGTCTTGTGACATTGCCATCCGAATTCCGGTAAAGATCAGGAATGCACCGAACACCCAGATGATCCAGTGAAACTGCTTGATCAGCGCTGCTCCAGCGGCAATCATTGTACCGCGCATGATAAGGGCGCCGAGAATCCCCCAAAAGAGTACCCGATGCTGGTATTTCGCCGGAACTGCAAAATATGAGAAGATCAATACGAAGACGAAAATATTATCAACACTTAGTGCCTTTTCTATGAGATAACCGGTCAAAAACTCTAGACCAGCGTCACTCGCACTGAGATCGCTATTGGGCATGATCTGATCCCAAAACAGATATAAACCCACATTGAAGGTCATTGCCAGTGCAATCCAGACCACGCTCCAGATGGCGGCTTCACGTAACGATACTTCATGGGCTTCGCGGTGAAATACCCCTAGGTCAAGCGCGAGAAGTGTCAATACCAGTAGATTAAACCCAACCCAGACCCATATCGTATCTACCATACAATCTTTTCTCCCTGCTTTGCAACGACTTGTCCGGCAATAAAAAGGCGAGCCGATCACAGCGCACCGCTGTGTCGGTCTCGCCAGTATGGTAAACCAATACACGATGCCACCGGGAAGATAATCTTCCGTCTTGACGGCAACATCGACCCGCTACGAGCGGGCGGCTACTCCCCAACGCTTTGCAATATACCGTATTTTCCTTATAATCGATAGGGAAAAATTCCCTATCACTTCTACGTCTGAATGGGTATTTAATGGCGAAGATTTGCCCTCACTAGCTATCGTTGAGTTGGATATACTACTTAAATGTGTGATGCAGACTACAGGAGTAGACATAGATGAATCTATTTGTATTCGGTTTAATGTTCAGTGGTCTTATCTTCCTTGCCACTGGCGGTGAGCTTCTAGTACGTGGCGCCAGCCGCCTGGCAGCGCTGGCTGGCATCTCTCCGCTTGTGATTGGTCTGACAGTTGTATCGTTTGGAACCAGTTCACCAGAGCTGGCAGTGAGCATTCAAGCTAGCTTGGCAGGCAAAAGTGACATTGCAGTCGGCAATGTGGTGGGAAGTAATATCTTCAACATTCTCTTCATTCTGGGTGCGTGTGCGCTGGTCAGCCCACTGGTTGTAGCCGTACAGCTTATCCGCCGTGAAGTACCGTTTATGATCGCTGTTTCGCTATTACTTATCGGTCAGGCATTCGATGGAGCCATAAGCTGGTTTGATGGCTTCATCCTGTTTAGCCTACTAATCGGATATATCATCTGGTCAATATACGCTAGTCGGCAGGAACGAGAAGAAGTGATAGCAGAGTATGCGCGGGAATTTGGTTCCACAAAACTGCCCGCTCAGCGGAAAGGAATGGTCTTGCTGCTGAATATCGGCTTTATCGTAGTTGGGCTGGTATTACTGGCGATTGGATCAGACTGGCTGGTTGAAGGTGCAACTTCACTGGCGCGTGCGTTTGGAGTCAGCGATGTAGTCATCGGTCTCACAATTGTGGCTGCCGGTACATCACTCCCAGAAGTGGTTGCTTCAATTGTTGCCACGCTCAAGCGCGAGCGGGACATTGCTATTGGAAATGCTATTGGCAGCAATATCTTCAACATCCTCGGTATCCTTGGATTATCTGCACTCGTAACACCGGGTGGTCTTACCGTTGCTCCATCGGTTGTGGCATTTGATCTGCCAGTGATGATTGCAGTAGCTTTTGCAGCTCTACCAATCTTTATCTCCGGTCTCAGCATCAATCGCTGGGAAGGCTTACTCTTTCTTGCTTATTACGTTGCGTACACGGCGTATCTGATACTGGCTGCAACTCAACATGATGCTCTGCCGTTCTTCAGTAGCGTGATGGTACTCTTTGTATTACCGATAACAGCAGTGACCCTCTCTATTCTTCTGATCCATGCGCTGCACCGAAGAGATTGGGTTAAAGCATAGTCATGACCAGAACAACTATACAAGATTTCTGTCAGGGAAGAACAACCAACACTCCCTGTTGGGCTTCATGACCAGGAATACGGCAGTAGAAACGGTATTCACCGGGTGCTGGCGCCCGGAATGTTAGTATCGCATCGACCCCTGGATCGGCCGAAACAGTGCGGTCACCGGTAGGTAGCTCGATAGTCAGGCTATGTGCGATCTGGCCGCGGTTGCGAAGGCGGAGAAAAACTTGTTCTCCGGTGCGCACTTCGATCCGATCTGGATCAAATCGCATTTCGGTGGCAGTTACTTCAATCGTGCGTTCACGTAGCGGTGCGCCACAGGCGTTTAGCAGAATGACGGCAAGAATACACATAGCATAACAATAACGACGAAACCAGAGACGGTTCATAGCACGCATAACTGTACTCGTAGCATACACTTGTTTCTGCATCATATCTGTACTGTACCAGAAAATGCCTACTGTGTTAGCAGGAAGTCACGTTGTGACAAGGCACCAATTTTACGGTACAATAGCAGCAAACCCGTGATCGTTTGATCGTATTCCAAATAAGAAGTATAACTGCATTTCAGCATGCACTGTCGGCGTCAACATTCCAGGCAACGGTTGAGTCGTTGCTTCACCGACATTTTGATATTTGAATGCCAGACTATGATCAGGTTGGCAAAGTTTTTCTCATATTGCGTGTCAGTAGACACAGTTAGTTTCCAATCGAGGTGAGCATGCTCTATCCGATTGTGTTCATTGCATTGGTCGCGTCACCACTAGCGCTCATTGCCCGCTTGCCGGCGCGCAGTCTTATCGCCTGGGGTCTCGCATTTATCCCGCTAACACTCTTTGGACTAACGCTGACTCAAGCTGGTCCTGTGTTGGCGGGTGAGCAAGTGGTGGAGGAGATCTCCTGGGTACCAGCGCTGGGTCTCAATCTTACCTTTACGCTTGACGGTTTAAGCCTTCTGTTTGCCTTGATTATTACCGGCATTGGGACGTTGATTGTCGGTTACGCCGGCCATTATCTCGGTGCTGACAGTGGTCTCGGTCGTTTCTTGGCTTACCTGATGCTTTTCATGGGGGCAATGCTGGGGGTCGTACTGGCCGGTAACGTATTGACCATGTTCGTGTTTTGGGAATTAACATCGGTTACGTCGTATTTGCTTATTGGCTACAAGCACGATTACCCTGATGCACGGCGTGGTGCATTACATTCGCTGCTGGTAACCGGTGGTGGTGGGTTGGCCTTGCTGGTTGGCCTGCTGTTACTAGGACAGATGGTTGGCAGCTATGAGTTCCGGGATATTTTGGCCGCTGGTGATCAATTGCGCGCTCATTCACTCTACCCGGCAGCCGTGATACTGATCTTGCTTGGTTGCTTTACGAAATCAGCTCAGATACCCTTTCATTTCTGGCTACCAGGGGCTATGCAGGCGCCAACCCCGGCAAGTGCCTTTCTCCATTCGGCCACAATGGTCAAGGCTGGTGTCTATCTGATGGCACGGCTCAGTCCGGCCCTGGGTGGTACTGCTCTATGGGATGTAACCCTGGCCGTCGTTGGCGGTGCAACGATGACCTTTGCCGCGATTGTGGCGATGCGCCAGTTTGATCTGAAGGCGATGCTGGCGTATACGACCATCAGTATGCTGGGTGCGCTGACGATGCAGATCGGGTTGGGTGGTAAGTATGGTGCTGAGGGGGTGGCAACTAATATTTTAGCCCATGCGCTGTATAAGTCGGCACTGTTTATGCTGGCTGGTGTGATCGATCACGAGTGCGGTACGCGCGATTTGCGCCGGTTGGGCGGATTGCGAAGATATATGCCACAGACGATGGTCATTACCGCTCTGGCATTACTATCGTTCGGCGGTATTCCGATCATGTTTGGCTTCGTTGCCAAAGAATTGATGTTGGAAGCAGCGCTTGAGACCGATCTTGGTGCAACGCTGAGCATCCTTGCGGTTGCTGCAATTGCTGTCACGGCCATTGCTTACCTGATAACTGGCTGGCGACTGTTTAGCAATACGTTCCTCGGTCAGCGTAGTACGGCGGCGATGCAGCAGCATGTTGATGATCCTACACCTGGAATGTTGATTGGGCCTGGAGTGCCAGCCATTTTGTCACTCTTCATACCGCTGGTCCTGTTAGCCCCCGTCAGTACGCTCATCGCAGCCGCAAGTGCAGCGATCTACGGTAAGCCGCTGGAGGTTAAATTGGCACTCTGGCATGGTGTGAATCCAGCATTACTGGTAAGCCTGAGCGCTATTGTGATTGGCGTAGCAATGTTCCGTTTTGCCGAGCAGTTGGCAAATATGCGTGGTTGGCCAATCTGGTTGCGCGGTGATATGATCTTCGACCGGCTGATTGAGCGGACACTCACCGGAGCGACGGCATTAACCCGTACCCTTCAGGAGGGAAGGCTACGCCGCTATATCCTGATAACAGCGTTGACCATGCTGATCTTCGTAGGGGTACCATTTATCAGCTTCGGGCTAGGTGCCATTCGGTTTGATCTTGATCCGCAGTTGCAGTTTTACGAAATATTGGCCGCAGCGTTGATCCCAATTGGTGTTATCGCGACCATCAAAGCGCGGACCAGACTTGGCGCGATTATTGCAGTTGGTGTCGTTGGCGCAATGGTCGCGCTCCTTTTCGTGCTCTTCTCAGCGCCCGATCTGGCACTCACTCAATTACTGATTGAAGTACTCTCAACCGTCTTTTTACTCCTCGTCTTTTCGGTGT
The DNA here is from genome assembly GCF_000735195.1 of Chloroflexus sp. MS-G. Lineage (GTDB taxonomy): Bacteria > Chloroflexota > Chloroflexia > Chloroflexales > Chloroflexaceae > Chloroflexus. Next base: position 27,603 of record NZ_JPIM01000037.1, on the reverse strand, counting down.
TGCCAGTGCGCTTCGAGAGCTTCTCATCAGCATGGGTACGACAACGTGATGCAATTGTCGCCATTGCTATGGGAATTTTGATGGGCGGACTGGTACTGGCAACCGCTACGAATGATAGCTTTGCACCGTTGGCCCCCTTCTTCCTTGAAAACAGTCTGGACAAAGGCAAAGGTGCTAATGTCGTTAATGTCATTCTGGTCGACTTCCGCGGGTTCGATACCTTGGGCGAGATTACAGTATTGTTTATCGCGCTGCTCGGTATTTACGGATTGTTACGGTTACGACAGGGGAAAGATGATGTTACACCGGAACGAGTCCCGACAACTGCCACCGAACCGCTCAGCGAGCCAGTTAATACCCAGAGATAGTGCTCTGTACGATTCGCTCATCTTACGCACAATCAGTCGGCTGATGTTGCCACTGTTGTTGATGTTATCGATTTTTATGTTGTTTCGCGGGCACAATCTACCGGGTGGCGGTTTTATTGGTGGTTTGCTGGCTTCCAGTGCAATTATTCTGCAAATGGTCGCCTTTGGCCCAAAGGTAGCACGACGGATTTTGCCGGTTAATTATTTGATACTGGCGGCTTTTGGCGTCTTTTTTGGCGCTCTGTGGGGATTACCAGCCCTCTTCGCCGGTTTACCGTACATGCAGGCATTCTGGTTGCCCGAACCGATCCCTGGAGTAGGCAAGATCGGCACACCGGTCCTGTTTGATATTGGTGTCTACTTTACAGTTATCGGGGTCACGACCAAAATCGCACTGCTGCTGGTCGAAGAGCCGATTCTCTTCCCGTTTCCGGAAATGAAGTCGGTTCCGGTTGATCATCAGGAGGAGGTAGCATGATCATTCTCCTGGCAATCGCGATTGGCTCGCTCTTTGGCGGTGCGACATATCTCATCCTGCGGCGCTCGGTTGTGAAGTTGATCCTGGGCCTGATTATGCTCAGCCATGGGGTAAACTTGCTCATCTTTACGATGGGTGATGGAGTACGGCGTGGGGGGCCACCGCTGGTGGATGCTAGCGGTCAGCCTCCGGCAGGTTCGGCTGATCCGCTAGTGCAGGCCCTAATTCTGACGGCCATTGTGATTAGCTTCGGATTCACTGCGTTTGTCCTGGCGCTGGCGTATCGTTCCAATCAGGCAGCAGGGAGTGACGATCTTGACGATCTTTCAACCACCGACCGTCTGTAGTGTGATGTTTTAGATCGGGAAACTCATATGACGTTTCACCTGTTTATTCCCATCGTTTCACCGTTGATCGGTGCGGCATTGGCTGTTTTACTCCATCGCCAATGGGTGGTGGTGCGGGCGCTAACGCTCATCAGTGTGCTGATCAATCTGGGGTATGGCCTCTGGCTAATGAGTGTAGTACCGCAGAGTGGGCCATTAGTGGCGCAGGCCTCAGGCTGGTTAGCTCCGTTTGGTATCTCACTGGTGGCCGATGGTATGAGTGCGCTGATGGTGATGTTGGCAGCGCTGCTCATGCTGACGACGGTTGTGTACAGCTTTTACTCTGTTGATCGCGAACGTGAAGCACATTTCTACTACCCGTTGCTCTTGCTCTTGCTATTAGGGGTTAGTGGTGCATTCCTCACCGGTGATCTCTTCAATCTGTACGTCTGGTTTGAAGTGTTGCTCGTAGCATCCTTTGGCCTGATTACGCTCGGTGGGAGCCGTGAGCAGCTTGAGGGTGGCTTGAAATATGTTGTGCTTAATCTGTTGGGAAGTACCGCCTTCTTGTTTGGTTGTGGATTGATGTACGGATTTGCCGGTACTCTCAATATGGCGCATATTGCCGAGCGGATGGCAACGCTAGCGGACCCCGGTTTGCAAACGGTATTAGCCGGGGTATTTTTGTTTGCCTTCGGTAGCAAAGCGGCAATTGTGCCTCTCTTTTTCTGGTTGCCTTCCAGTTATCATACACCACCGGTGGCAGTAACGGCCATCTTCAGCGGCTTGATGACGAAAGTTGGGGTCTATTCGCTCTATCGAGTCTTTGGTTTGTTGTTGCAGAACGAACTGGCAATCTATGCACCGTGGATTACCCTGATCGCCGGTTTGACGATGGTTATTGGGGTGCTGGGCGCAGTAGCCCAAATGAATGTGCGTCGCATCCTGAGTTTTCACATTATCAGTCAGATTGGGTATAGCGTGATGGGACTAGGTCTGGCCAGCGCTGCCGGTTTGGCTGCTGGCCTGGTCTTTACCGCCCATGTCATGATTGTCAAGATGGCACTCTTTTTTATCGGTGGGGCAGCCGAACAGATCAACGGTACCGGCGATTTGAAGAAGATGGGTGGCTTGGCCCGTCGCGAGCCGTTGCTAGCCCTGTTCTGGTTTTTAGGTATTCTGTCGCTGGCCGGTATTCCTCCGCTAAGCGGTTTTATCGGAAAATTGATCTTATTGCAGGTGGGTGTGAGCCAGCAGGCCTACCTTATTACCGCCGTGGCTGCCGGTACCAGTATCCTGACCTTCTTCTCGATGTTAAAGATTTGGAATGAAGTGTTCTGGAAGAAATCGTATGAGGATGTGAACCGCTTACCGCGGGTCCGTTTTGGTTTACTGGCACCGGGGGCAGCGTTGGTGATCCTTAGTGTCGCTTTGGGATTGGTAGCCGGGCCACTGGTAGAATACAATACGATTGCCGGTCAGCAGCTTTTTGATCGTGCTGCCTACATTACCGCTGTCTGTGGTGCTGATGGCTGTGAGGCGGTTTATCGCGCAGCAGTGAAATAGAGGTTGGTATGATTGCGCTGATTCTCCTGATTCTCGTTTTGACCATGACCTGGATGGCGTTGCAAAGTAGCTTTACATTAGCCGACTTGATTGTTGGGCTACTTGTGAGTTCAGCCATTGTGGCAATGGCTAGAAACTTTCTCAGCATACCATTTGTAAATACGGATTTACACCCTCAGCAGCGTGATCGCACCTTCATTCGCCTGGCTCTAAAGTGGGTCGCATTTGTCGGCTTTGCACTGTGGAGTATTCTCAAGGCTAATATCGATATGGCCCGGATAGTGCTCTTTCGGCGGGTTGACGACATTCGTCCGGGCATTATCGCTATTCCGCTCGATGTGAAAAGTGATGCCGGCATTACTGTACTGGCGAATCTGATCACCTTAACGCCGGGAACCGTCTCGCTCGATGTTGCTACTGATCGTCGAACTATTTACATTCATTGCATTGATGTACACGATGCCGACGCCATTCGTAATGATATTAAGCAACAGTTCGAGCGGCGGGTCATGGAATTGTTACCGTAGAGGTAGGTCTGATGACATTGTTTAGTATTCTGATCGCCACGTTGATGGGTGTGGTTGCCATTTCGATGACGCTCTGCACGGCTCGTTTGTTGATGGGGCCGAGTATTCCCGATCGGGCAATGGCGTTTGATACGTTGATGCTCCACGTTGTAGCATTGGTTGCCCTCTATGTGGTGATTACTGACCAACTGAGTTTGATCGATGCAATCCTGGTTGTAGCCGTCCTGGGCTTTTTGGGCACTGTCGCTATTTCGCGCTACATCGAGGAGGGTCGTCAATAATGAGTCTGAGCGAGATTATCACGCTGGTGCTAGCAACGATTGGGGTAGTATTCATGCTCCTAGCCGCAATCGGCATGCTCAAGTTGCCCGATCTCTACACACGGGTGCATGCCACAGGTAAAGCTGGCACACTGGGGATTACCGGGGTATTGCTGGCAGTGGCCGTTCATCATGGTGATTTAGTGGTGGCGGCAAAGATGATCGCCTTGATCGCTTTCTTCTTTCTGACCGCACCGATAGCCGCTCATATGCTTGATCGAGCAGCCTATTTAACCGGTGTTAAGCGTGCACCGCAAACCGTTCAAGATGATCTGGCCGGTAAGTATGACATGGAACAGGGTCGGCTACGGTAACACGATGCACCTAGACGCTTTATTCATTATGTGCGATCCATTGTTGCGTTTGTATCAGTACTAGTGGGTTGGTTCGCACGGCTTGCTGCGGCGACAATCTGTTGCAGGTAGTGTTGCCAGTGTTGCTGATTAGCGCGTGTTAAACGGCGCACTGTGTCAATATCACCCGCTTCTCCGGCTTCGACGGCTGCGGCCAGCGATTCCTGAAAGGCTCGGGCCAGATCGGCTACGGCACGGCGTAATTCGGCGTTTAGTGCTCGCTGACGTTCAAGCTGTTCGTACAACCACTCGTTCAGGCGTAATTGCTCTTCTAATTGCTCACGCAATCGCTGCTCAACTGCGGACATAGTCACCTCAAAAATCTCTGCGCCCAACCTAGTTATAGGTCGGGCGCTTTCGTGTTGGCGGGGAGAGTGAGATTCGAACTCACGAGGGCTTATTAGGCCCTACCCGTTTTCGAGACGGGCACGTTCAACCACTCCGTCATCTCCCCGTCTCGTACCAATGCTCATTATAACGAGGTAGTCGGTTCTGTGCAAGTGCCATAACGTTTTCAGTCGTGTGTGATCCGCTTATGGCTCACTGAGATGAAGAGGAGGGCGGCCACAGATTGAGAACCCGCCCCTGCCTCGTGACAAAGAACGTTGAACATCTTTACAGGGATGGAATTACGGCAATTCCGCGTGATGCGTTGCATTCGTTATGTGCGCTTAATCACCACAATTGTCATATCATCCGATTGGGCAGTGTCACCGACAAATTCACCGACCGCAGCGAGCACCGCGGTCACGATTTCATTTGGTGCACGGTGACTATTGGCTCGCAGCACTGTCGCCAATCGTTCATCGCCGAACAGCTCACGTTGTGCGTTCATCGCTTCGGTGATTCCGTCGGTGTAGAAGAGGAGAATGTCACCGGGGGCAAGAGTGATCTCACCCGGTACAAAGTGTGGATCAGGGATGATTCCCAACACGATCCCCTGCGCCACCAGGGGCGTCACTTCATCAGTAGCCCGCCGGTACAGGAGAGGGTAATTATGACCGCCGTTGGCGTACACAACAAGCCCACTCATCGGATCGATCAAAGCGTAAAAACAAGTCACGAAGAGACCGGCTCGTGAATCGGCGAGGATCAGATGATTGGCCCGTTCTAATACGGCAACCGGCGAACGCCCATCAATGGCACTGGCACGTAAGAGGGTGCGCGAGAGGGCCATGAACAGAGCTGCCGGAACACCCTTGTCGGTGACGTCGGCAATGATAACCCCAAGCCGTTTGGGGCCATTAGTTACAGTCGCCGGTACCTCAATAAAGTCGTAAAAATCGCCGCCTACTTGTCGTGCAGCGCGGTAAAAGGCGTGAATCTGTAAACCAGGAACGATTGGGCAGCAATCGGGCAAGAAACTGGCTTGAATCTCACTGGCCAAATCGAGTTCGCGTTCAAGGCGCTGACGGACAAGCGCCTCTTGATTCAGTCGTTCACGGTCGATCATCTGTGCTAACTGACTAGCGAGCAGCCCGAGCAATTCCGCTTCGTTGTCGAGGAAGTGACGTGGATGAATGGTATTGACCAGCAACAAGCCAATCTGTGCACCGCTGAGCATCACTGGCGTAGCGAGATGGCCTTGAAAGCTCTGCTGGCGGAGCAATGGTGGCAACGGGATCAGTGAATCGTCTGGTAATTTGATGCTTCGTTCTGGTAAATACCACAAATGTGGATGAACATCATCTGGCCATGCACTGGCGGCGGGCAGTGCCCAACCGTAACAGACCCGGAGCAACGCACGCCCACAGTCTTCATCAGCCTCAATAAAGGCACAAGCATCGGCTTCTAAGAGACGAGCACCGACACGAACTAACCGCTGCAATGTTGGTTCGAGATCGTCATTCACCAACAGTTCTTGTGAAAGCGACAAGAGCGCACGCCGTTCCTGGACACGCCGCACACTAAACTCTTCGTAGAGATATACTCGGGCAATCGCTGTTCCTAACAGATCAGCAATTGCGGCTATAAGATGCTGATCTGCCGCCGTCAATCGTGCCCAACGTGTCGTTGCCAGATTGAGGATGCCGATTGTGCGGTTTCCATCGCGTAGGGCCATCGAGACGTGGTGTGACAAACCGCGCTTATCGCCAGCGGCACCGTGCAGACGTGAACAAGGCATCAACGACGGTTCAAGGTTGATCTGACCGCTGCGACAGACTTCCTGGCAGGCGCATTCACCTTGCCAGACCGTGCCGGGGTAATTGAGTACCGGGGGCAAACGTTGGCGGGCAGCGAGAATGAATTGATCGTTCTCATTACGCAGATAAATCCAACCAGCCTCCTGACCGGTCAGTTCAAGAATATGACCAAGTGCCGTATCGAGGGCTACACGGAGATCAAACGACTGATTGAGCGTTTGGGCTAACGACCGAAGTGCAGACCATTCAGCAATTCGGTGTTGCCGTTCCGAAGACGGCATAATTATTCACTCCAGAAGTAGACATGATGGTGTCGCGCAAACGTCATCCTGTTTTGAACGTGCGTCGTGCGGTTAGGCCATTAAGACAAGGAACGTGCCGATCGCTGTTTCTGGATAGCGCGAAGGAACGGAAAAATCGCTGAGCGCTGATACAACGATCGGCATCGCCTTTGATGAGATAAGAGTTCTGTCTTAATCAGAACCGTTTATTCCCACATTCGACGTTTACACATTGTGGATTGTTTCCTGCATCTCCTGCACCTGAGCACTAACGTTTCTTGCGGCTGATTGATACACCATCACGCAGCGGAATAATAACCGACTCAAGTTGGGGATGGCTCATAATTGCCCGGTTAAAGCGTTGAATCCCCCGCACGAGTGGCGAAGCATCCTCTTCAAGAACCTGTGCGCTACAAAGCACATTATCTGCAATTAAGACACCACCGGGGCTAAGGAGCGACACACACAGCTCAAGCGCTTGCAGTGCCTGTTCATCGTTTGACGAACTACGTAGAACATCGAGAAAGATCAGATCGAATTCTTGCCTGAGAGATGGTAACAGCTCGCGCCATTCTCCCAGGTGGATAGTGATCAAATCACGCATGCCGGCCGCTTCGATCACTTCGCTGGCCAGCTTAACGCGCTCAGGATTACGTTCGATAGCCGTCATCCTACCGCCGGTCTGGCGAAGTGCTTTCATAATGTAAATAGCGGCATAGCCGGTCGTAATACCAACTTCCAGTGCATGACGAGCATTCATCATCAGCGCCTGTAAGTAGAGAAACTGCCCCTGCACCGGACCAACGAGCGACAACCCCTGCTGCCTGGCGCGTGCTTCAAGGTTCGCCAGTACTTCATCGCGTGGTGGCATGAGATCGTGCAGATAGTCTTCAATTGCAATATTCGTGATGTCGTAGCGCATCACGCCCTCCTCACTCCGCACGTAACGGCGGTGTGTATAGCTGGCGCACAAATGGCGTCAGTTGCATACGCAAATACTCGTTATTCATCTAAATTGTATCACACTATGGGGCATCTTGTGGTATGATCTTAAGCATCGCTTTACGAGTAGCATTCAGCGGGAGGCAGCCGTGGCCGCGATTCGTATCCTGATTGCCGAGGATAATGATCTGGTGTCGCTCACGTTAGAGGAGCAATTGAAGGGACTGGGTTACGAGGTGGTGGGTATTGCACGTACCGGTGCCGAGGCGGTAATGCTGGCCGCTCGTTTAAAGCCGGACCTGGTGATTATGGATATTCGGATGCCTGAGATGGATGGCACTGAGGCGACGGCGAAGATTCGCGATCAAACAGGGATTCCGGTTGTGATGCTGACCGCTTTCGCCGATAAAGAAACGATCCGCCGCGCTGAAACAGCGGGAGCATTAGCGTACCTGGTCAAGCCGGTGAATGAACAGGAATTACCGCCAGCAATTTCGATTGCCCTGGCTCGTCATCGCGAGATGCAGGCTTTGCGCAGTGAAAACCTCGAGTTGCAAGAGGCGCTCGAAGCCCGCAAACTGATCGAGCGAGCGAAGGGTATTTTAATGCAACGGCTTGGCCTGAGTGAACGTGACGCCTATGAACGGTTACGTCAACGTGCGCGTGATAAACGGACGAAGATGAAAGATATTGCGCAGGCCATCATTGAAGCAGAAGAGCTATTGGGTTCGTAAGTTACTTGACGGATCATAGCTGCTATGGTATAGTTGCGACGTCGAAGCGAGTAGTGCAGTCAGGTAAGCGATCATATGACCGGTTCGCGCTTTTACACCTACTTTTACTACTTTACCAGCCGAAAACCGGACTGGTCGCTTCGCATTTCCTGAACGAGACACGATAGGACAGAGCAATTACGTAAGGGGCGCGAGGCGAACAAACCTCGCGCCCCTTCTGTTGTTGCCGGGGAGGAGAGTCAATGGAAGTCCGGTGCCGTGGAGTACGAGGAGCGACAACCTGTGATGAAAACACGCGCGAAGCCATTCTGGCTGCCACCCACGAGTTACTTACGTTGTTGATCGAGGCTAATGGGATTCACCCGGAGGACATTGCCAGTGCTATTTTTACCACCACTCCCGATCTTAATGCCGAATTCCCCGCAGTGGCGGCACGGGCAATTGGCTGGATAGACACCGCCCTTCTCTGCGGTCATGAAATAGCCGTTCCCGGTAGTTTGCCACGTTGTATTCGCGTCTTGATCCACTGGAATACCACCAAGCGAGCCGATGAAATTGTGCATGTTTACATTCGAGGGGCGCGTGGCCTCCGACCGGAACGGGCTGCCTTGATGAATGCGTTCCGCGTAGCAACTCCACTGCCGCCCGAGGAGTTGCTATGAGCAGCCGTCACGCTACTGATCAGCACGGAGATTTGTACATCACTTCTGTTGTGTCTTTGGATATTTGTACTCCTGAGGAGGAGCGTTCTATGATTGTTGTGATGCAAACCGACTCGACCCCAAGCCAGATTGAAGCAGTTCTGAATCGCCTGCGTGAGCACAATCTGCGTGGTCATTTGACCGTTGGTGAAGAGCGCACGGTCATTGCAGTGGTCGGTGCAGCGATTCCACCGACCTTACGAGAAGAATTAGAGCATTTTGCCGGAGTGAAAGAGACGTTACGGATCACCCAACCGTACAAATTGGTGTCGCGCGAGGTAAAGCCGACTGATACCGTAGTAACGGTTGGTGACGTGAAGGTGGGAGGTGGTGATCTGGCGATTATTGCTGGCCCCTGTTCGGTGGAAAGCGAAGAGCAGATTATGGCAACAGCACGGGCAGTGCGCGAAGCTGGAGCGAATATGTTGCGTGGTGGGGCCTTCAAGCCGCGTACATCGCCGTACAGTTTTCGCGGCTTAGGTGAAGTTGGTTTGCAGTTGCTGGCGCAGGCCCGGGCTGAGACCGGTTTGCCGATTGTGACCGAGGTTATGACACCGGCTGATGTGGAGCTGGTTTCCCGTTATGCCGATGTCTTGCAGATCGGTGCGCGGAACATGCAAAATTATCAATTGCTGGAAGAGGCGGGGCGCAGTGGTATGCCGGTGTTGCTGAAACGTGGCTTATCAGCCACGATTGAAGAGTGGTTGCTATCGGCTGAATACATCATTGCCCAAGGCAATCCAAATGTTATTCTGTGTGAGCGGGGTATTCGCACCTTTGAGACGGCAACGCGCAATACGCTTGACCTCAATGCAGTAGCGGTTGCCAAGAAACGTTCGCATCTGCCGGTCATTGTTGATCCCAGCCACGGTACAGGTAAGTGGTATCTGGTGCCGCCACTGACACTGGCATCCATCGCCGCCGGTGCCGATGGGGTCATTATTGAAGTGCATCCTGATCCCGATCGGGCGAAATCGGACGGTGGACAATCACTTAATCCCGAGAATTTTATGGCGCTGATGCCAAAATTACGTGCGGTTGCCAGGGCAGTGGGGCGGTGTTAGACGGACCCGTATCTAGGGCAGTTTGAGAGTCTATCCCTGTCTCTCACTCTTCACGTCTTCTGTAAGGAGAGGAAACAGGAAGGGATCAGGTGAAGGCACCTACCGCACAGTAAGCCGACCGCACTGTCAGTACAGTCGGACAACCGCTTGAACAGATCACAACGTAGTTAGCCGATCATACATCTAGGCTGTTAAATTATGGGGGGCACGGCAGCGTCGTGCCCCTCCTTCGCTTCGCGGGTTGTGATGATCGTCAGTGGTAATCCATTGTTGAACCGTTTAGTTATCGAATAGAACCCAAAGTTGAGAACACTGAAAACCTCTAAACTTGTTGACAACGGTATTGCACGACACATTGCGATTTGCTATCATCATGAGCATATACCGGTGTTCGCTATTTGACAGAAAGGGACTCTATGAGTGATCCTCGCCGCCCGGAAGAGTATGGTGGTTATCAGCCCGATCAGCAATCGTACCCTGCTATCAAGAAAGTGCGCAAAGGTGCGCACGGTTCTCTTCCTGCCCCGACGTGTCTTGATGACCACCGTCGTCTCTGACAAGCGTGACTTTCCCGGCTGCGGCGGGGACGGTCCCCGCCGCAGCGCCGCCATTACTGGTCGGACTCGCCACGGGTAGGGCAGTTACGGTTGCCAGCCGTTTCAGGTTCCGCGCCGCATTGAGGTCACGGTCATGGTGCGCGCCACATTGCGCACACACCCATTCTCGATCGCGCAACGTCAGCGCCTCGTTCTTCCAGCCACAGATGGAGCACAGTCGGCTCCTTGGATACCAGCGATCAGCAATAACCAACCGCGTTCCGTAGCGTTTCGCCTTGTATTCCAGCTGCGAGCGCAACATCCCAAAACCCACGTCAGCGATGGCGCGAGCGAGCTTCTCGTTCGCGAGCATCCCCTTGACGTTTCCATCCTCGATCACGAACGCTTGGTTTTCGCGGCAGAGTCGAGTCGTGAGCTTGTGGGTGAAATCCGCTCGGAGATTGGCAAGGCGGGCATGCAGCCTTGCCAATGTCGCAGCGGACGTTCGCCGGTTGTTCGATACCGGCAGGCGCGTTCCTTTGGGCAGGCGGGCACGGCGTTCACATCCTGCTGCCTTCTTGGCGGCTTGCAGCTTGCGGCTGAGACGTCGGCTACGGATGTTTAGACGACGCAGCGCTGCTTTGAGCGGCTTGGGCGCCTCAACGACTTCACCGCTGGAGATCGTTGCGGCAGCCTTGATGCCCAGGTCGACGCCGTTGACCTCGTGCGACGTGCGACGCCGATAGCATTGCGCATCAGGCACCTCGACCTGTATTGCCACAAACCAACGATCTGCGGTGCGCGAGACCGTCGCGCCCAACATCGTGCCCGCGAAGCGCAGTTCCTCGGTCATGGCGACGTCGCCGATCCTGGGCAGACGGATCGTCTTGCCCATCAGAGTGAACGTGTCGTTGGCCACATACAAGCTGTCGCGGCAACGGCCCTTTTTCTTGAGCCGTGGTTCGTGCGCTTCTTTGCCCTCCCTGAGGTCGGCGAAGAACCGTTCCCATGCGTTGGCAAGATTCCTGAACGGCTGGGCGTGGGCATCCCGGTGCATGTCTTGCACCCAAGGCCGGCCGCTCTCATCGAGCCACTGCGGGTCGGTGTACGTGATGGCGTTGAACTGTTTTTTGAGCGCCATGGCGTTTGGCCTGCCGCCTGCTGCGTATTGCCTGTTCCACTCATTGAGCGCCCAGTTCCAGACACGCCGCGCCGTGCCGCAGGCGCGCTTGAAGGAGTCCACCTGCTCAGGAGTCGGGCAACGAGCGATCGTGTGGGTTCGTTGCATTGTTGGGCCTGTTTGACGCCATGGGCATCCTGTTTCAGCGCTTCATCCAACTTCTTTCGATAGTTCCTCAAACCGTATCGCCGAGACGAACAACCGTGCACGATGGTCATCACGTCGTGCACCATTTCCTGGTCGGGAGACAGCCGTTCCTGGGTGAGCACCAGCACTGCGCAGCCATGGGTTTTGGCGTCATGTTCGCACCACGCAACGCCGAAACGGGTGAGGCGGTCCCGGTGCGCGAGGATCAGCATCGTGACGTCCCGTCGCCCGATCGCGTCCATAAGGGCCAGAAACCGCTTGCGCGTGACGTTCAGCCCGCCGCCCACTTCCTCGATACCCTCGACCCCCGCCAATCCCTTCGCCACCACGACCTCTTCCAGCACCTTGCGCTGATTCGCCAGGTCCGGCTGCTGTGCCGCACGCGATACCCGACAGGAGGCGACCAGCGTGGTTGGCGCATGGTTTGCCTGCCGCAAACCGATGACCTCACGGATCTGCGTCTCAGGGGAGAGACGGCGGTTGCTGTCCGTTCGGGCCACCGGAATCAGCCTTCCTTCGCGTTCCCAACGCTGCAACGTCTTGACCGAGACACCAAGGAGTGTTGCGGCTTTCCCTGTGCGCATGGTGTTTTCCATGAGCACCGTTATACACTATCGCGTACTAGAAGTCAAGCTAGAGTCCGGCTCCCCTGAATCAGCCCTATCAGATTCAGTATCAGCAAGGGTATCAGACCGCTGACACTAAACCAGGCGAGATCTTGGCTATTGGCATTATGGCAATCGTTGATGCAGGTATCAGTGGATTGAGCGGTTTGGTATGGTTGCTAACAATATGCGGTATTCCACTTGCGATCTATTCGATCATCGTGGCAGTTATGGCGGGCATGTACGCTTATAAGCTGCTGAGCAGCCCACCTCAACCGCTACAACCAAACAAGACGCTGGCGATTATGCAAATTGTCAACATTATTACTGGCAATATCTTTTCGTTGGCGTTTGGGATTGTCAGTCTGGTGCTGTATAACCAACCAAAGGTTCAAGCTTATTTCGCCTATCGAAACAGTCAATCTCTGCCACCGCATCAGTATCAGCCACCGCCGTTTTAGGGAAGGGGTAGTATTCATTCAATATCTTACCCGCAGTAGATGAGGCTTCCCCTACCTCTTTGTTGATAATCGAGGTTTTCAGCTCTCTCTACGAAGAGCGGGTTTCCAATCCGCCTCAGTATCCCCTTCCTCTCTTGCATCGGGAGAAGAAGGGGATGAGGAAAGAGGAGGGAACGTGGTGGGCGATGTTTCTATCTTTTAGGATGCGGGCCAGAGGCCCGCGTTCCCAGGCAACAGGCATCCGAAGACGTTGAAAGGCCTCCTAGGCTGACAACATGGTGATTGTCAGTTTCGCTTAACGTGCAATATCACGATGTACTTCCTGCCACACCTGCGCACCGGTTGCCGGGAGACTGCTGATGTCTAATCTCCCATCATAAACCACTGTTTCGACGCCGGTTAGTATTTCTCTCATCCGTGTACCGTCGGCCAGACCAGCGTGTCTGATTGGCAATGTCCGTTGTCCATCATCGCTGCGGCGTGCCACAATGATTAAACGCTGCTCAGGCGCTTCGCGTTGAAACGCAATGGTCTCGCCATAGGCGTAGAGTTGCTGAAACCCACCCCAGCGTAATGCCGGCGCGCTGCGTCGCAACCGTACCAGTTGTTGCACAAAGGTGCGCAAGTCGTGATCCCATGCCGATTCGTCCCACGGCATAGGGCGCCGACAATCGGGATCGCCACTACCGGTCAGACCGATCTCATCACCGTAGTAGATGCACGGCACCCCCGGATAGCAGAACAGGAGGGTCATTGCAACTCGTACTCGCGCCAGATCATTCCCAACGATAGTACGTATGCGTGGTGTATCGTGACTGCCGAGCAGGTTGAATTGCTGGCTGGCTATTTGCCAGGGAATTGCTGCCCGAAATGCAGTCCACTGGTCGGCGACTGTTTCGGTAGCTATCGGGCGTGGATCGGCTTCGGGCCGCTGGGGGTTGAATTCAAATCCGCCCAGCCAACGCCAGATGGGAAAGGTGAAACCCTGGTAGTTCATCGTCGCATCAAGCTCTTCACCTTGCAGATGCGGCGTACCATCGAAGAAGTGCTCTCCGAGAAGGTAAGCGTCAGGTTGTTCAGCTTTTACGGCACGGCGAATACCTCGTCCGATTTTATGCCCCAGGTTATCTGGTCCCAGACGTCCCAGCATATTGGCGACATCAATCCGCCATCCATCAATCCGGTAGGGTGGACGTAGCCAGTGCCTCATAATAGCATCGTGACCGGCGTACATTATTTCGCGGAGTCGCACACTGCGATAATTGAGCTTGGGCAAGGTTTTTACTCCTAGCCAACTCTCGTATTCGTGCGGATGTCGGCGGAAGATGAAGAACTCCGATGTCGGTGCGTGCGGATCGCGTTGGGCAGCTACGAACCAGGGATGTGTCACCCCGCAATGGTTCGGTACAATATCGAGCACGAGCCGCATCTGGTGATCGTCAAGAGCCTGCCGGAGCATCAGCAGACCAGTTTCGCCACCCAGGTGTGGATCGATGCTGGTATAGTCTTCCACATCGTATTTGTGGTTCGACGGTGCCCGAAAAATGGGGTTGAGATAGAGCGCCGAAATACCCAAATCGGTCAGATAGTCGAGTCGTTGGGCGATACCCTGCAAATCACCGCCATAAAACTCAAACGGGCCGGTTGCACGGTTGGGGTGTTCGTCCCAACGTCGGGCAATTACCGGGTGTCCATGGTACAGATAGGCGCCACTCTGCACGTTGTTGGTCGGATCCCCATCGGCAAAGCGATCGGGAAAGATCTGGTAGAAGACCGTATCACGCACCCATGCTGGTGCATGGTAGTTGGCCAGTACTACAAAATCATTGGCGTCGGTTGGGTAGTAGCGAGTCATGCCACCTGCACTGTACCAACGTGTTCCGTCATCAGCCCGGATCAGAAAGCGATAGTTGGTACGCAACATCCGAATGGGAAGTGTACCTTCCCACCACCGAGATACTCCCCGTATCCCTTTATCCTGGAGTGGCGTGATCTGTTGTTCACCATCTGGACAGGTGCGGAGAAAGACACCATGCACCGGCGCATCGGCAGCCATACGCAGCCGAAAGACTGCCGTATCACCCAGACGTCCACTGAAGCGTAGATAGAGTGGCGAGCCGTCGTGATGCACACTGACTTCCCAGGGTAGCAACTTCATAGCATTTGCTCCAATGCAGCAATGGCAGCGTTCAACCGCGACAGGCTGCGTTCACGTCCGATGCCGGCCAGGGTGTCGAACAACGGCGGTGCAACGCTCCGTCCCGTTACTGCAACCCGGATTGCACCGAACAGTGGGCCAGGTTTGACCTGAAGTTGCTCGCAAAGGGCACGCAAGGTTGTCTCAAGGGCAGGCGGCGTCCAATCTGTGATCTGACTCAATGCCTCGTGGGCTGCCCGCAATAAGGTGATAGTCTGCCCGGCATCGTGTTTTTTCGGAATCAGATCGGCAGGATTGTATGTCTCGCCGGGTATCACATCTCGATAGAAGAACATCAGCAATTCAGGTGCTTCTTGCAGTTCTTCCAACCGTTCGTGAATCAGCGGAATTAACGAGATCAGATATGACCACTCTTCTTCACTTGCTAGCTCACCAATAAGACCGGCCCGTTGCATAAACGGTAACACGCGCTCGGCCAACTGCTCAGTAGTAAGTTTACGGATGTAGATCCCGTTCATATCCCGCAACTTCTCAGGATTCCAGCGGGCAGGTGACGGCTGAATCCGTTCGAGGGTAAAACGCGCAATCAGTTCATCACGAGTCATGATTTCGGTAACGCCATCGTAGCTCCAGCCCTGTAAAGCGAGATAGTTGAAGATGGTTTCCGGCAGGTAGCCACGTTCACGGAAGCGGTAGGTCGCAACATCATCCTTCCGTTTCGACAACTTGCCACGGCCATCTTGACGTAAAATCGCCGGTAGATGAGCAAACACTGGTCGCGGCCAACCGAAGAAGTCATACAGTAAGACATGGTATGGCGTGCTCGGTACCCACTCCTCGCCCCGCATGACATGCGTGATCTTCATCAGATGATCGTCGACGAGATGGGCAAAGTGATATACTGGCATCCCGGTTGATTTAATCAAAACAATATCTTGAAGTTGATCGTTGTGCACGACAATCTCATCACCACCACGAATCAGATCGCGAAAGCGGGTTTCGCCCTCTAGTGGTGTCTTGAGGCGAATGGTGTATGGTTTACCGGTTGCAGCTACTTCACGCTGTTTCGCCAGGGGCCAATCACGTTCGGGGCCACGGAAACGAAACGCTTTGATCCCAGCAGCTTCGGCGGCTGCGCGCATCTGAGCCAGCTCCTCTTCAGTAGTAAATGACATGTACGCCAGGCCAGCCTCGAGTAATTGCTCGATGAACGGTTGGTAGATACCCTGCTCAAATCGTTGTGATTGGACGTAAGGACCGTATGGTCCACCAATATCGGGGCCTTCATCCCAATCGATCCCGACCCAGCGCAGTGATGCACTGATGTCATCGGCTGCACCCGGCACAAAACGCTTCTCATCGGTGTCCTCAATGCGCAAAATAAACTGACCACCGTAGTGGCGGGCGCAGAGCCAGTTGAAGAGGGCGGTACGTACACCGCCAATGTGGAGACTACCCGTGGGGCTGGGGGCGAACCGTACCCGCACCGGCCCTTCGATTGCACTCATAAAACGCTCCTTAAGCTGTTTGTCCGTTGTATTGCATTGTCGCGCTTGCAGACATCACGCCAATAACCGCTTCTCATTGATGGGGCGACCCGGTTGTTATCCGGTCAATACAACCATGTCGTCGCGATGAACAACCTCTGGACCGTAATCGTACCCCAAAACGCCAACGATTTGTGATGAGCGAAGACCGGCAATCAAGTGAAGATCGCTTGATCGATATTGAGTAAGACCACGTGCGATCTCGCGGCCATCCTGGGTAAAGATGCGTACCGTCTGACCGCGTTCAAATTCGCCGCCAATATCACGAATACCGGCGGCAAGCAGGCTTTTCCCATGGTGAACGAGAGCTGTTGCTGCTCCCTCATCAACGACAATCCGTGAATGGCGAACGGTTTCGGCTAAAATCCAGCGCTGTCGAGCATCGGGATGGCTAGTTGTAGCCGGGAAGAAGGTGCCAATTCGTTCACCACTGGCGACGCGCACGATAACATCAGGTTCATGCCCGGCTGCAATGACCACAGCTACGCCAGATCGCGTTGCCAGCTCGGCGGCCTGAATCTTGGTCTGCATTCCTCCCGTCCCGCGGTGCGTGCCACTCCCGCCTGCCATCGCCCAGACTCGTTCGTCGATCACCGGTACTTCACGTAACAATTCGGCATGCGGATCGCTGCGTGGATCGGCACTGTATAAGCCGGCAATATCGGTCAGAATCAAGAGCAGGTCGGCATCTATTAAACCGGCGACAAGCGCCGAGAGATTATCATTGTCGCCAACTCGAATTTCAGCCGTCGCCACCGCATCATTTTCATTGATAATCGGTACGATACCCTGCGCGAGACAGAGGGTAAGCGTATTACGAGCATTAAGGTAACGGCGTCGGTCGCGGAGATCATCACGGGTGAGTAATGCCTGTGCTACTTGCAACCCGTACAATTCAAAAATCTGTTCGTAAAGATGCATCAAACGGCTCTGACCAACCGCAGCAAAAACCTGCTTCATCGGAATAGTGCTGCGCTGCTGCGGGCTGACACCGAGCCGCTCCTTGCCGGCAGCAACTGCCCCTGATGAGACGAGTACTACCTCGTGACCGCTCTCCTTCAGGCGTGCAATTTGTCTGGCTAATTCGACAAAATATGGTCGATGAAGTCGGTCAGTCCCGGCTGTCAAGACACTGGTTCCTAGTTTGACCACGAATCTGCTCATATCACACCAGGTTGTATATCACCCTTTGGCTAACCCTGCTTGCAGAAGGGTTCGTGTGGTATTCTCTCCCTAGCGGCTGGCCCGATCTCTCTGGCAGGGAGAGCCAGGAGAGGGTATAACTATATCCCCAACTCGGCCAGCCGTGCCGACGTGGGATCACCTGCCGAATCCCAGCCGTGGCGTGCATAATACTCGGCCAGGAGCGAGTCTAATGGCGGGGTATGACCGGCAGTTGGGCCACTGCTCAGTGGTTCACGCAGGTAGCGCTCGGGCAGTGTATCCTGACTGTTACTAGCATAACGACGAGTAAACAGACGGTCAAGCGTGACAATTCGCTCGCCAATACGAACCAGATCGGCCCCCGAAACGGTACGCCCGCTGACTGCACCGAGTAAGGCAATAAGTTCGCCTGGCGTGATCTGATAGGCCATCAGGCCCATCCGCCGACAGAAACCACTGGCATCAAGTGCGGCGGCAAACCGTTCGTGCCAGATTAAACGTAACGCTTTTCCTTCACTCTCTCGTGGCCCACTGGCCGGTGGCGGCAGCCAGGCTGGAGGTTCTGCGACCAGCTCTTCAAACGTCATCGCGTAGCGATAGTCACCTCCTATCGGACTGGTCGCCATTGCCAGCCCGATTTCAGTTAATGCCCGCGGATCGAGCGCTGGCATTGCCAGTCCCTTCACCTGCGGCGCAAACGCTGATGAACCCCACACGGCCTCTTGCATCTCGCCTACGCCAAGTGAGAGAATATCACGCTTCTCTTGCCGCTGACTCATTCGGTCGAGAGCGGCAATCACCGCTGCACTGTCTCCCCAGTTCAGCGTGCGTTGACGCACGAGACCTTCGTCTTGAGCCTCGGTCATAAAGGTTATTGCCGCTGCTGCAGACGCCGGGTCAATACCTAGTCGGAGACAACGATCAGCAATAGCTAGCATTGCATCAGCATCGGTAATACCGACACGGGCAGCAAAGCCGGCAATCAGTTCAAGACTTGGGAGTGGATGGGTTTCTCCACTTCTGGTCCGTAGATCGATATAGCAGGGCAGCGGACAATGCGCACAACCCCGTTCGAGTCTACCACCACGGCGAGCGATCTCGCTAAACATACGGGCGATCGCGACCCCATCAGCCGGTGTGCGTGCATCGCGACTGGTAAGTGCCCCTAATTTGATAGCAGCCGGCAGCAGACCGGCGCTGCCGATTGCCCGAATAGCATTTGCGGTCGGATGTTGTTCACCGCGCTGCTGGATCGATTGAAGGACACTTTGCATACGCGCAGGATCAACGGCTGGCAGAGGTGATCGATCCCGCACGACAATGGCCTTGAGCTTTTTATCGGCCATCACGGCACCGGTTCCGGCAGGTTCAACCAGATACTGCCCCTCGGCAACGATACTAGCATACGCCACTCCAGCCTCACCGGCAGGGCCAAGCGCCAATACCCGTATATCGCTACCTAGTTCGTTACTGAGCGTGGCCGTCGTCACAACGGTGTCGCGCCCAATCAGATGGCGGGCCGAACGCAGGCGCACGGTATCGCCATCGATGAACAGGTAACACCAATCAGGCGCTTCGCCGCGAATAATCAAAACATCAATTCCATTCCGGCGCAGCGCTGCTCCCCAATGCCCCGGCGCCCAACCGTAACTAATTCCGCCGGTTAACGGCGAACGTGTACCAACCGTAAAGCCGCCGGTCGCAAAGGCACTGCTACCGGCCAGAGGACCGGCAGCAAAGATGAGCAGATTATCTGCCGAAAGTGGCGGTGTGTCCGGTTCAAGCTGATACCAGAGTAACCACGCAATAACCCCTCGCCCACCTAGATAGTCGCGTTCGACTTCGTTGGGTAAGGTCTGGCGCGCATGGCCACGAGCAAGATCAATAGTAAGACTACGCAACGGCATGCGATTATCCTGTATGGGTGCGATTTTTGCCGTTCTATTATACTGCTCTTAGGCGATCTGTATGGTACAATAGAAGCACTTTACCCTCACTCTGTATTGTACCGCAGAGCTGCCTATGTCGTCGTTGAAACGCCCCAGGCGAAATCATCTGGATCAGGCACGTACTGCACATCTCCAAGAACGTCGGCAGGCGGCCATCTCTGCACTGGCCGCACTCGACTGTCTGCGCGGCGTTTCACCCACCGAGCTGGCTGTTTTGTACGAACGAGGTGTCTTTCGCGCTTTTCCCGCTGGAGCGACAGTAATCGGTCAGCGACGTGGCTTTCGCTACCTCTTTTTTTTGTTGCGTGGCTCATTGCAGTTGCGATTGCGTGACAAAGATGGGCACGAAGTGTTAATGGGAGTATTAGGACAGGGTGATTGCTTTGGCGAGGGGCCACTCTTCGGGAAGTTCTTTCGCCATATGAGTGCCCTGACCCAGTCGGTCTGCTATCTCTTACAAATCGAGATTGCCGCTCTGCGTGACGAGCTGGCAACATTACCCCTACTCACCACGGCTCTCCGCCAGGTGTATCGGCGCCGCATGATCGATGCAACGCTGGCCCGTATTCCTGTTCTAAGTCAGTTGCTCCCGCTCGAACGCATAGAAATCGCATCCCGGTTGCAGCCACGCCATGTACCGCGTGGGACGCTGGTGGTCAAGCAGGGTGAACCTGCCGACTCACTCTACCTGATCGAGAGCGGTCAGGTGATTATCGAACAGAGTGGGCAAACGATTGCCAGCCTGAGTGAAGGCGATCTTTTTGGTGAGATTTCATTACTGACCGGCGGTACCCATCGAGCTAATGCCCGTACCCTGACCACGACCGATCTGTTGGTCTTACCGGGCACGGATTTTTATCGTCTGATTCGGCAGTATCCAACCCTTGAAGCTGAGTTACGGACAATTGCCGATCGCCGTTTGAAGCATTTAGCTGCGGTACGAAGCGATGCGGCGCGTGTTCGTGACATCGAACTGGCAGTGAATCGTGGGGTGCTGCGCGCAACTCACGTGCTGGTTCGTGATCCGGCCCGCTGTCCACCCGGTTGCCGCTTGTGTGAAACCGGCTGTGCTGCCCGCCATGGTCATACCCGACTTCATCTGAATGGCACACCCATTGATCGCTTTGATGTTCTCGATCACTGTCGGCAGTGTAGCGTTGGCGCCGAGTGCGTTGAAGCCTGCCCGGAAGACGCCATCGAACGGGTGGATACCGGCGTGTTGCGTATTACTGCGCGTTGTACCGGCTGCGGTGAATGCGTAAGCGCTTGTCCATACGATGCTGTGCAGTCAGTGCCCCTTCGTCCTCATGCCAGCGGCCCGTTATGGCAACTCTTCCGCCGCTTGCAGCAGCGGCTACGTCCGTCTATTCCGCTGACGCCTATCGGTGTGACGCACCGTGCCGATAAGTGCGATCTGTGCTTTGGCCATTCTGATCTAGCTTGTGTGCAGGCCTGTCCTATCGGAAACCTGCGTCTAATGCCAGTTGAAGATGTCGTGCCCTTGTGAAGAAGACCGATTTACCGGCGTCTACGGTCAGGTTGTAAGAGCAAGAGAACAGTGAAGATCGATCCGGCCAGGACGAGCAAGGCGATCAACTTGAACAAGGGCGTAAAGAAATCGAAGATACCAATTGCCCCAAATGTGATGCTTAGCCCGTAGTAACAGCCGACCACTTGACGTTGACTCAATCCCAGATCGAGCAAACGGTGGTGCAAATGGTCGCGTCCGGCTTGGGCAGCCGACCGACCGTGCAACGTGCGTGAGAGGATCAACCACGCCATATCAACCAGCGGTACCCCCATCACCAAGAGTGCGGTCGCAAGTTTGGCACCCCCAATAATCGCGCAGATACCCAGTGTATAGCCAATTGTCATCGCGCCAACATCACCCATAAAGATGCGGGCCGGATGCGTATTGTATAGCAGAAATGCTGCGCAAACACCGCTCAGCGCCAGCGGCAAGAGGGCAACCGTCAATTGTGGTGGATCGAGCGTTAAGGTGTGAATGGCAAGCACTATTCCCGCAATGCAGGTTACCCCGGCGGCCAGTCCATCAAGACCATCGATCCAGTTCACCATATTTTGGATGCCAACGATCCAGAACACCGTGGCGGCAATCGCCAGCCACGGACTGAGGTTGTGCAGGTGAATCTGGTTGACGAAAGGAAAATTAAATGCGGTCAGAATAATCCCCCGCGCTTCAGTAGGGTGCCCTAACGCATCGGGGTAGAGTGTTTGATCCCAGGCATACGGGCCGACGGCGATCAGAGCAGCCACAATGTGCACCCCCAGGCGGGGTAGAGCGGGCAGATCGTAGAGATCGTCAAGAAAACTGATCAGTGCAATCGGCGCAATGCCCAAGAGGAGCAAGCCGATCCGCAGATGTTCAAACGGCGAACGGCGCAGCACAGGATCGATAGCTTCAACGCCAAGACTCACCACAAGAGCGCCTACCAGACCAGCGATCATAGCCAGCCCACCAACGACCGGTGTTGGTTCACGATGGACATGGCGTGGGCCAGGATGCGCTACCCATCCCTCCTGGCGCGCTAAACGAATCAGCGGCGGAACGAGGATGGCGGTAATCGTAAAGGCGATCAGTGGAATACTGGCAATGGCGAAGATTGTGACCATGATAGTCCTGCGCTGCTCGAAAGCCTTGCTCGAAAAAAAGACTATTCGTATCCGCCATACGGCTTGGTTCGCAACCCGTGTGGCAATGTGCAGGCAATCATATCAGATTTTGGTGAAAAGTCGGATACTAATGCACCTACCCCGCCACTCGGCGCAGCGACCGTGCCCATGCTGCCCATCCCGCAACGCCACCATGACACGCATCCCGTGACCATCGTCTCGGCGGATAGCGGTGCACCGGATGCCGCTCCGGTGTACGGGCGCAGCAGTGCTATACCCTGACCGATCTGCTGCTGCGATAGGATAGGTCGGAGAGGCGCTCTATGAATATCGTCGTGGATACCAGCAGGGGCAAGACATCGCCTCGCCCCTGCTGACCAGGTTCATTCGATATAGACGTGACGATACGATTATTCGGAAAGGCTCTTAGCCGGTTCCAAACTGGCGATCACCGGCATCGCCTAAACCGGGCACAATGTACCCTCGCTCGTTGAGATGGCTGTCGATGGCTGCCAGGTGAATGGCCACATCGGGGTGTGCGCCGGTAAGCGCCCGTACTCCTTCTGGGGCTGCGATCAATCCCAGAAACTTGATCCGTTGTGCCCCCCACCGTTTCAGAATATCTACTGCCGCCACTGCTGAACCACCGGTTGCCAGCATCGGATCAACAATAATTGTTAGATCGATGTCTGGCTTGCTCGGCAACTTGTTGTAATACGTGACCGGCTGCAATGTCTCGTGGTCGCGATAAAGACCAAGGTGCCAGACATGAACCGTCGGTAAGATGTCTACAATCGCTTCTGCCATTCCCAAACCGGCGCGGAGAATGGGAATGATGCCGATTCGCTCGGCAACTTCGTAGCCAGCACAGGTTGCCAGCGGGGTTTCAACCGTCAATGGGGCCAGCGCCAAATCCTGAGTAGCTTCGTAGAACAGCAGTTGCGCAATTTCGCGCACCAATTCGCGAAACTTCTTCGGTTCAGTCCATTTGCTTCGCAAAAGCGCCAGCTTGTGCTGGATGAGTGGATGGCGTGAGACAAAGACTTGTGATGACATATTTTGTTTTCCTGCCTGGGTGTGTGAGCCAATCGCTTATACCATCGGGCGTTGGACGAGAACGCTTGAATCTGCATCATAGCAGATTTGCTCTAACCCAGATCAGTGATAACAACGCCTGACCGAACGTATCATTGCCAACGGCGTTGAGGCCCGTGCATGCGTTGCAAGATGAGCTGGCACAAACCATCACCAGCCGTATCTGCATATTCTGGAGCACGTTTGATACTCGCTCCGGTCGATTGCGCCGTAGGCCCCAACCCTCTCCGCGATCCGTTTATCGTTCTATCCGGCGACGCGGTGTTACACTTGTTCGAGCTTATACCCTACACCACGGACAGTAATAATAATTTTTGGTTTCGACGGCTCAATTTCCACTTTTTCGCGCAGACGACGGACACAGACATCGACCAGATTCGTTTCACCAACGTACTCGTAGCCCCAGACTTCACGGAAGAGCACTTCGCGGGTAAACACCTGACCGGCATTAGCAGCCAGAAAATACAGAAGTTCAAACTCCATCGGTGTCAACTTAACATCCTTCCCGCGAATCGTAACCTTATGAGCGACAGCGTCAATGGTCAACTCGCCTACCTGCACAAACGTAGGCGCCGTTCGCGCTTTTTGCATATCGACGCGGCGCAAGATAGCTTCAACGCGAGCCACGAATTCGGCTACTTTGAACGGTTTGGTAATATACTCATCGGCCCCACGGCGAAAACCATGCACAATATCGTCAGTACCATCGCGTGCGGTGATAATCACGATTGGCACATCACTTTTAGCTCGAATCCGTTCACAGGCTTCAAAACCATCGACGAATGGCATCATCACATCGAGGAAGATCAGGTCGAAGGATTCGCGTTCAAAGGCTTCAAGCGCTGCCAAACCATTCGCCACCACCTTTGTCTCATACTGTTGGGTCGGAAGTGCAGTCTGGATCAGGCGCCCGATAGCAGGATCGTCATCGGCAACCAGTATCCGACGCTTCGGCGGTGGTTGATCGGCGGCACGTTGAGATGTGCGATGAAAAAGTGGCATAGGCTTTCAATACCGCATGTAAAACCGATGTTCCGGTCACTTGCACATCAGAAACTGAAGCGGCAATCGAGCATAACTGCTATTGCCGCACCGCACAGCACTTCATACTGCTTCATCGAGTCGACGACGATATTCGGCTCGCGGCACCAGAATGGGTCGTCCGCGTCCCTGTACAACTTCAGCATTAATGATACAGCGCCCAATGTGTTCTTGCGATGGCAACTCGTACATCACTTCCAGCAGTATTTCTTCCACAATGCTACGGAGGGCACGTGCACCGGTACGGGCTGACATCGCCCGATCTACAATTGCTTCCAGACTATCGGGAGTAAACTCCAACTCGCAGTGATCGAGGGCAAACAACTTCTGATACTGCTTGATGATAGCATTTCGTGGTTCGGTCAGAATACGCAGCATCGCTTCGCGGTTTAGCGGATCAAGCGCCACGATCACCGGCAAGCGCCCAACGAACTCTGGGATAAACCCAAAGCGCATCAGATCATCTGGTATGATCTGCGCCAGCAGCGCACCCTCGTCTTCAACCGGATTGATCGGATTACTCCCAAAGCCGATCAACTGCTTGCCACGTAGCCGTTTGGCGATAATATTGGTAATACCCTCAAAGGCGCCACCGCAGATGAAGAGCACATTCGTCGTATCAAACGGAATGTACTCCTGTTGAGGGTGCTTACGACCGGGCAAGGGGGGCACATGGGCAACCCCACCCTCGAGGATTTTCAGCAGAGCCTGCTGTACACCTTCACCAGAGACATCGCGGGTAATCGAAGGATTATCAGACTTGCGGGCAATCTTATCAATCTCATCGATATAGATAATCCCTGTCTGCGCCCGTTCAACATCACCGTCGGCGGCCTGGATCAGGCGTAACAAAATATTTTCTACATCTTCACCCACATACCCGGCTTCGGTGAGGGCGGTAGCATCGGCAATGGCAAATGGGACATCGAGGATGCGCGCCATCGTTTGCGCCAGCAGCGTTTTCCCACTACCGGTTGGCCCGATCAACAGGATGTTACTTTTGCTAATCTCAACATCGTCGATTCGGGCGCCAGACCGCACACGTTTGTAATGATTATAGACGGCAACGGATAGCGCTATCTTAGCCCGATCCTGCCCGATCACATATTGATCAAGCTTTTCACGCAATTTTCGCGGCGTTGGCAGACGAGACGGGCCAGGGGGTGGGGTGCGTCGGGCGCTTGATGTCTTCTGATCGCTCTCTTCGGCAATGATAGCGCTGCACAGGGCAACGCATTCATCACAAATGAATACATTGCCGGGACCAGCGATCAGCCGTTGCACTTCATCCTGTCCGCGCCCACAGAACGAGCAGGCATACGGATCACGACCAGGATTGCGGGTTCGGCTCATGGGAAATTCTCCAGACGGGCGGGTGAGAGCAGAAACCGCTCTCACCCGATACGTCATTACTTCTTTCCATCCTCGCGGATGAGGATTTCGTCAATAATACCGTACTCTTTCGCCTGTTCAGGCGTCATAAACAGATCGCGGTCGAAGTCCTTTGCGATCCGTTCGATAGGCTGGCCGGTGTCTTTGGCAAGCAGCTCACGCACCAGTTGTTGGAGGCGGAGCAGCTCACGAGCCATGATTTCCACATCGGGTGCGTAGCCACGTGCGCCACCGCCTGCCGGGTGCATGTGGATCGTTGAGTGGGGAAGGCTGTATCGTTTCCCCTTCGCGCCACCGGCCAAGATCGGTGTTGCCATACTACCGGCCATCCCGACACAAACTGTTGCAACGTCAGGTCGAATATGGTGCATGGTATCGTAGATACCGAGACCGGCCGTTACCGATCCACCAGGGCTGTTGATGTAGAGCCAGATGTCACGATCTGGGTCTTCACTCTCAAGGAAGAGCAGTTGGGCGACAATCAAATTAGCAATCTGATCGTCAATGGGTGTTCCCAGAATGACAATCCGCTCTTTCAACAGGCGTGAATAGATATCGAAAGCCCGTTCACCTCGGCTGGTACTCTCGACGACCATAGGAATCAACAGTTCTGGTCGTTGTGAGAGCCATTCCGGACTCGGCATACTACGCCATTCGTGGGTGTAGCGTGTTGACCAATTCATAACAAACTCCTCATTCAGTAGTTGAACGACTAACCGGTTCGCCAGGAGCGGTCGCTTCCACTGCTGAGCCGCTATCGGCACCAGCAGATGCATCGGCGCCTGCCGCCGATTCGTCGTGAGTTGTGCTGGTTGTATGTGTTTCTGGCGCATCGTCGGCAACAACCGGTGAAGCAGCCTCTTCATCGAGCTCACCGCTTGCAATGGCCTTTATACGTGCGCGCAGCTTCTTATCAATCACCATACTCGCGACTGACGAGAGTAACTGACCACGCAGCGACTTCTCAAGTTGTGGTCGTTGTTGCTCGTCGTAGCGTTCCAGCAGCTCCTTAATCTCGGCTTCAATTTCTTCGGGGCTGACCGTGATCTTTTCTTGCTTAATCACTTCAGCCAGAGCAAGATTCACCTTTACCTGCTTCTCTGCTTCCGGTAGCAGTTCTTCAATTGCCTGATCACGGGTCATACCCCGATATTGCAGGACATTATCGATTGTAATACCGAAGCGCGCAAACTGTTGGCCTTGCTCCTCGAGCATCGACTCGGCCACATCCCGGACGATCACATCTGGGATGTCGAACGTCGATTGCTCGACCAATTGTTCGATAAAAGCGTTAAGCTGTTCTTGCTCAGCACGGCGTAGCTGGTGTTCCTCAAGCTCTGATCTAACGAACTGCTGAAACTCGTCGAACGTACCATTAAAATTCTCAAGCGCGAGTAATTCTTCCTGCGATGGTACAATCCGATGCTTAATACCGATTAACTCAACGTCGTAGATGATCTTTTTCCCGCGCGACGACTCGTTGGGATGATCGTCAGGAACTACCGCGACGATGGTCTTCTTTTCGCCAATGTTCATCCCCACCAGGCCATTGTAAAGCTCGTTGGAGAGACGATGGGGTTCGAGAACCACAATCTCTTCACGCCACTGCGATTGATTATCGTCAGCGTTGTTGTTCTGATCGGCTTCGCTCGTCGCTTCCGCCGCTTCTGCCAACGTTTCGGTAGCGGCAGTGGAAGATTCCTCGGTTTCCGCTGATGTTTCGGTATCGGTGCCCGCTACTCTCATGCGTAACCGTAATTCTACCTGGTCGCCACGCTGTGCCGGTCGTGGTTCATCGAGTTCCTGGAGCGTCGTATGCTCATCGAATGTATCTTCCAGGGCATTCTTGAGCATCTGCTCAGTCACCGGTTCTACTACGAGCGGTATGCG
>NZ_JPIM01000036.1 GCF_000735195.1 Chloroflexus sp. MS-G | reverse complement strand
CAGCGGGCGGCTTGGAAAGCCGCCTCTACGTTCTATCTCCTGCCCGCAGGCAGCTTGGCAAGCCGCTCGCAAGCGGGAGGCTAAGGGAGTGACGCTCGCGGGGTAGCCTGGAGGGTTGTGTCGACTCCACCTGCGCACCACTGCGATGACGTCTCCCGCCGATAGGTCTACCAGACTTACCCTGCCCGACCACGCCGACGGGTTGTCACATCAAAGATCACCGCTGCGACCAGCACCAGACCGCGCACGATGTATTGATACGCAATATCGATACCCATCAGGTTCATGCCACTGGTCAACGATACATAGACCAACGCACCGATGATCGAGCCAATAACATTCCCGACGCCACCGGCTGCTGATACTCCCCCGATATAGGCCGCAGCAATTGCATCAAGCTCAAACAGCGTACCGGCAGTCGTCGTTGCCGAGCGTAGACGCGAAGCAAACAACACCCCCGACAACGCCGAGAGCATTCCCATCGAGGCAAAGACGATATAGGTAATCCGCTTGACACTGATCCCGCTCAACTCGGCGGCTTCGGGGTTACCGCCAACCGCATAAATATGCCGACCAAGGACAGTCTGCGTCGTGACGAAATGATAGATTGCGACAACGACCAGCACAATGACCATCGTCCACGAAAGACCATTGTAACCGGCCATGATCCACGCCAGGAGACCAATAAGGGTCGAAATGAAGACCAGTTTGAGTACAAACATATCGAGGGGTAAGACCTCGAAATTGTACGACAGCTTCTTGCTGCGGGTACGTACTTCGCTCAAAACGTAGGCAACAATTGCCACCAGACCAAGCAATAAGGTGAGGGTATGGTAGCCAGGTACCAGACTGAACGGGACATCGGGAATGAAGCCATTGCCAATCGCGTTGAACGTTTCGTCTTCGATGATAATCGTTCCGGTACCGGCGGTAACCAGTTGTAATGCACCACGGTAAATTAACCAGCCGGCCAGCGAAGCAACAAACGATGGTATTTTCAACTCTGCCACCGGCAAAGCGGTCAGTAAACCGGCAAGCATGCCCATCACCATGACCATCGGCACTACAACAATGGTTGGTAATTCCCAAAAACGCAGAGCAATTGCTGCCACTGCACCCAGAAAACCGGCCAGAAAACCAACCGAGAGGTCAATATGGCGGATCACGATCACCAGCGTCATACCAACTGCTAACACTGCAATGTAGCCGGTCTGGTTGATCAAATTACTCAGATTACGAGATGAGATAAAGATACCATTAGTCGTGATCGAAAAAATGATCATGATAACAAACAAGGCAATGAACATGCCGTATTGCCGGATATTTTGCCCCAATACTCGTTGTAGATTGCTCAGAAATGTTGTCTGTTTGACCTGTGCTCTGGTCGTCATGGTACCTCTCCTGCTATGTTCGGTGGCGATATTTCATCTGATATATCAGTCGGTAACTTGTACAGCATTAATAATCAACGGCCAGCGCCATAATCTTTTCCTGAGTTGCCTCGGCAATTGATAATTCACCTTTGATTCGACCTCCAGAGACGACATAGACCCGGTCACTCATGCCAAGAACTTCTGGCAATTCTGATGAGATCATGATGATGCTCATGCCATCTTCGACCAGCCGATTCATCAACTGGTAGATTTCATACTTCGCTCCTACGTCAATACCGCGGGTTGGTTCATCGAGGATAAGAACATCAGGCTGCACGAAGAGCCACTTGCCGAGACACACCTTTTGCTGATTACCACCACTGAGATTCCCGACCGGCTGTTCAATGGTGGGAGTCTTGATGTTCAGTGACTGACGATATTTCTCGGCGATTTGAATTTCGGCATTCCGGTCGATTACCCCATTGTTCGCCAGTGCTCTCAGGTTAGCCAGGGTAAGATTTTGGCGCACGTCTTGAATCAGGATCAGACCCTTGGTCTTGCGATCCTCAGACACATAGGCCATTCCGGCAGCAATGGCTTCACGCGGATGGTGGAAGGTACGTTTACGACCTTTGAGCCATAGTTCGCCGCTGATGTGATACCCTGGTGCATTGCCGAACAGGCTGAGAGCCAGTTCAGTCCGACCGGCGCCCATCAGTCCGGCCAGACCAACGATCTCGCCACGACGGACGTGCAGATTTACATCACGCAACAAATAACGTCCGGCCTCCGGTGAATAAACTGTCCAGTTGCGTAACTCAAGCACGACATCGTCACTGACCCGGCGATTGCGTGGTGGATAGATATTAGTAATTTCACGTCCGACCATATTCCGAATCAGTGCCTGTTCGTTGACCTCACCGTTATGGGCGTCAAGTGTGCAAACCGTCTTACCATCACGGAGCACCGTAACTGTGTCTGCTACCGACAGCACCTCTTTGAGTTTATGTGAGATAAGAATGCATGTAACACCCTGATCGCGGAGTTCACGCAGTAAGTTCAACAGATTCTCACTATCATCCTCATTAAGTGCTGCTGTAGGTTCATCGAGAATGAGAATCTTTACTTCACGACTCAATGCCTTGGCAATTTCAACCAATTGCTGGATGCCAACCCCCAGATCACGAATTTTAGTTGCCGGATTCACAGCTAAACGCACTTTGCGCAGTACCTCGTTAGCCTGGCGGATGGTTTCATTCCAATCGATAATACCATTCCGACAGATTTCATGACCGAGAAAGATATTTTCGTAGATTGTCATTTCTGGAACAAGCGCCAGTTCTTGATAAATGATGCCAATGCCAACCCGCTCGCTATCAGCGATGCCAAAGAAACGCTGCGACTGACCATTTATCAAAATCTCGCCACTGTACGACCCGTATGGATAGACACCGCTCAAGATTTTCATCAACGTTGATTTACCGGCGCCATTTTCGCCCACCAGACAATGAATTTCGCCCCGTTTGACACTGAAAGTAACGTTATCAAGCGCACGCACACCGGGGAATTCTTTGGTAATCTGGCGCATTTCCAGAATCGGGGTTTCCATGCTACACCGCCTTATACTTTTGTACTGGATGTATAGTCTTTGTATCGCCTGTGCTGGTACGCTTGAGCGACTGGAATTGTCTCTCAACAATTCCAGTCGCCTACCAGAAGAGGCTATGATCAGGGCAGATTGGTGAAGTCGCTAGCGTTATAGTAACCCGAGTCGATCAATGCAGCACGCACATTCTCACGTGTCACCGTCACAACTGGCGATTGGATAGCGGGCACGTCCTTCTTCCCGTTGTTGTAGGAACCACGCGCTTCAGGCTGCTTATTTTCGAGCAGAGCAACCGCAGCCTTGATCGCATCTTTCACCAGTGTCCGCACATCCTTAAACACGGTCATCGACTGGCGGCCATCGATGATATACTGCACCGAAGCCTTCTCAGCGTCCTGGCCGGTCACAAAATACTGGGTAACATCTTTATCAGCGGCAAAGGCATCGGCAATCGCCCGCGCCGTACCGTCGTTTGGTGCGAGAATATAGACCTTGCCCTTATCAGCGGCAGTAACAGCGGTCAGATTCGCTTCGGCCAGATTCTTAGCCGTGTTGAAATCCCAGTTCGTCGTGACCTGACCGATAATCTTTGCCATCTCATCACGGGTCAGATTGAGCTTATTCTGCAAGGCAACCGCCTCACTGGAGTTCTTGATCACAAAGGTACCGTCAGCAATCTTGGGCTGCAGAACCTTCCATGCCCCCTCGAAGAAGAGGAAAGCGTTGTTGTCAGAGGCAGCACCGGCGTAGAGGTAGAGCGGATTGCCACTGCCACTAGCGTGATCGACCAGGTACTGCGCCTGTTGGGCACCTACCGCAATGCTATCGAAGGTCACATAATAATCAACCGCGTCAGTCTCGCGGATCAAGCGGTCATACGAGATGACCTTTACGCCAGCAGCGCGTGCAGCCTCGGCCGCAGCAGCAGCGGCGGTACCATCGTGTGGGCAGATGATCAGTACCTTGATACCCTTAGAAATCAGCGCCTCAACATTCTCCTTTTCCTTCGCCGATGAACCCTGGCTGAAGAGAATTTCAACCTGGTAACCAGCCTGCTGGAGCGCCTCTCGGAAACGGGTTTCGTCTTGAATCCAGCGGGGTTCATCTTTAGTCGGGAGGACAATACCAACCGCAAGTTTTTGGCTCGATCCACCGGTACTACCACCACTGCTTCCACCGGTATTACCGGTATTGCTGCCGCCACAGGCAGTCAGTAGGAACACAAAGGCTGTCAACAAAGACAGCATGAGCCACAGAGTCTTCTTTGACATCACATTCCTCCTTGAGGTAAAAAGGCAACACAACAGAGCAATGCACTAAACCACAAACAGCGTTTCTTTGCCGGTAGATACACCTCCTTGTGTCGATTGCAGGACAGCATTCAGATGGTGCTATTGAAGCACGATCCATACGACTTGCCTAGCAGCCTACCCCTGAAATCCGTTGGGGAGTTACCCCTAAGAGGAAATTAGGGGAAAACCCTTAAGTTGTGAGGCGTGAGAAAAGAGAGCGTCGAGAAGCACGGAGGGCTTCGGCTGGCCTGCTGGCAATGACCTACCGTTCTACCATCAGCTATGGTAGACTAGAAGATGCAACGATATTTCAACCTGTGATCGTCTCACCAATGATCATTGCACGGAGGTGGCATAATGATGCCGCTTGTGCGCACCAAATTACAGCCACCAGAAGCTCTCCCTTTCTTGCTCGCCCGCCCGCGCTTACACGAACGTCTACGACTGGCCCTGCATCGACGACTCGTCTTGATTGCAGCCCCAGCAGGGTATGGTAAGACATCACTCCTGGCCGAATGGCTTGTTGAGGCTCGTAAAGAATGGCCATATATTGCCTGGGTCAGTCTCGATAGTACCGATAATGACATTCGCCGTATGCTTGCGTATCTGCTCGCAGCACTCCATCATCTGCCTGACAAGCGGCGTGATCGATTACAAGCGTTTATCAACGAAGATAGTGAGATCGATGTTGAACAATGGTGTGCGGAATTGCTCAATAATCTGGCCGAAACAGCTAGCCCCACAATCATTGCGCTGGATAATTACCATCTGATCACTGATTCGCACATCCACCACATGATCACATTTCTGGTCGATCATCTTCCACCCCTGTGCCATCTGATCATTCTCAGCCGGAGCGATCCACCCTTGCCGCTAGCACGCTGGCGAGCACGCGGTTATCTGGCCGAATTGCGTAGTTTTGATCTGGCTTTCAATCCAGAAGAGACTGCAACGTTCCTCCTGGAAATAATGGAACTGCCTCTCAATCGCGAACAGATTGTCACCTTGTTAGAGAGCACTGAAGGATGGCCGGCGGGCTTACAACTGGCTGCCCTGGCATTGCGTGATCGTATAAATCGGGGAGAAGTGATTGATGATCCTATTCCCAGTAATCGTTACGTGGCAGATTATCTGATTGAAGATGTCTTCAACCAATTACCCCCTCATCTACAACAGTTCCTGTTACAAACCTCGATTCTCGAACGGTTATGTGGTGCACTGTGTGATGCAGTGCTTGGCGTAAGTGACTATACGACGGGTGGACAATCGGCGCAATCGTACAGTCAATCACTCCTCACGGAACTGGAACGCAACAATCTTTTCTTGTTTCCACTTGACACCGAGCGAGTCTGGTACCGGTACCATCGTTTGTTCGCCGACGTCTTGCGTGAGCGGTTAGTAGTGGGTTGTTCGCCAGAGCAGGTCGCCACGCTCCATCGTCGTGCAGGCGTCTGGTACGCCGCGCATGGAATGCTCGTTCAGGCAGTTCATCACGCCTTGCAGGCACAGGCCATTGATGACATCGTGGCTATGCTCGAACCAAATGGACTGGCAATTATCTCGCAGGTTAGTGAGGAGACCCTTCGTCGATGGTTACCCGCTATTCCAGAAGAGGCTTTTGAACAGCATCCCCGCATAGCTCTGTTACGAGCCTGGCTGGCTACCACCAATTATCAGGCCGAAGAAGCCTCCCATTGGATTGCAGTGGCCGAACGTGCGTTGGCCGATGTCGCGAGCGGTACCGCTACACCGATTGGCCTCATTGCAAACTTACGTGGCGAACTGAGCGCCGTGCGTTTGCGACTGGCAATCTTACAGGGCAATATCGCACAGGCGCTCAGCGAGGGAAAACAAGCCCTGAACTGGTTACAAAGTGACTATCAATCGTTGCGAATGCGCGTGGCTAAAGACTTAGGTTACGTCTATCTTGCCCAGGGCTATCTATCACAGGCCGAGCAAGCTTTCAAGGAAGCGATGATCAATGGTTTGAACGCTGGCCTGCCGTATATTTCTGCACTGGCAAGTAGTGATTATGCCTATACCCTTATGCTGCGCGGCGCATTCAGTACGGCAATTCACGCCTGTCGTGATACACTCGAACAGACCATGCGTCGCTATCGCAATCAAACCGTTCCGGGTATCGGATTGTCTTTTCTGGGGCTTACCGAACTCTACCATATCCGCCACGAATTTGCTGGCGCTTTACCAGCACTCGCCGAGGCTGAAAGTTTGATTAAGTCAGGGCAGATCACCAGCTATCTCTGTCTCTTGATTGTTATGGCACGAGTTGCCCGATCGCGAGGCGATCTGACTGGTGCGCTACGTGTGATCCGTCAGACTCGCTTTCTGGCTCAACAACGTCAGGTTCATTGGGTACTAGCAGTACTAGATGGTCTGGAAGGACAAATCCTGCTCGAACAGGGAGATATAACGGCGGCCAGACAACTACTGACAAAGAGCGTATCGGTAGCGCAAGAATTTTACTACCTGCCGACGGCCATCTTCTACGCACGCGAGCATATCACTCGTGCACAGTATGAATGGCGGCTGGCTCAAGGTACTGCGAATGGTGATGTGCAGGCCCTCCGTGAACTGGCCACTGAACTGAGAGAACTGTCAGGAAGAGCACTCTGGCAGACCCTGTTACCCTTTGATGCAGCACTGCTACGCGGGTTAGCGCTGGCAGCCGCTGGTGAAGATGCCACCGAGCCAATCATGTCTGCCCTCGAACTAGCTGCCGGTGAACGAATCGTGGCACCATTTTCGCAAGCAGGTGAACCACTTCGCCGCATCCTCAGCCAGCTCGCGAATCGTCAACAGCTATCATCGTTTGGTGAATATATTTTCTCGCTGTTTGAAAACGATGACCTATCGTCGATGGTCATCCCCACCTCACCCACATCGAATGACTTATCCGAACCATTGAGTCAGCGTGAAATCGAGGTTCTGCGTCTGATGGCAGAAGGGCGCAGCAACCACGAAATCGCTGCCAAATTGATTATTGCCGTGAGTACCGTGAAATCACATATTAACAACATTTTCAGCAAATTAGGTGTTGCTTCACGCACACAGGCAGTGGCTCGTGGCCGTCGACTTGGCCTTATTCCTTAGCGCATGTTTGCATATTCCTTACCTAAAATGTATCATATTTACCCCCTTCCACACTTACAAGAGAAGCTGAAGGTGTGGAAGGTTGCTATGTAGTGAGCAGAAACATACTGATGAGCATGATTTGAATAACAGCCTGTCAGCCATTCACTCAGTTAATCCAAGAGCTGGTTTGTCACCGTACTTTCAGAGTGTGGTCGAAACCTGATTAGAATGCCAAGTGTTTGAAAGCATATACCATTGTTCAAAAAAGAACATTTAGATAAGAGTAGACATCCATTATCAAAATCTAGATTCTGTTGATCAACGCTTCCTACCTCTGAGAGAGTGTCTGAAAATTCTATGAAGAGTCGTTGATATGGATGCGGGCCAACCGTCTGACCATAACGTGAATCATGGCGACATAAATGAACGCTTCGCTCGTAGCGGTGCGTGCGTCGTCGTCCTTCCTCAAGCGGCGATACCTCCCCAGCCAGGCAACCGTCCGTTCCACCACCCAGCGTCTCGGCAACACGTGGAAGCGCGATACCCCATCGGGACGCTTGCTGCTGGCCAGGGGCCAGCCACCAACGCGCTGCACCCATTCCACCATCTGGCCAGCATCGCCCCCATCGGCCCACATCATCCGCAGGCGCGACTGCTTCCTATGGGGGTTGCCCACCACCAACCGCACCCCGTCGCGGTCTTGGATATTGGCGGCATGCACCACCACCATCACCACCACGCCCACGGGATCCACCAGCAGATGGCGTGTGCGTCCGTGGACGGTTTTGCCAGCATCAGCCCCGTGCGTCCCCCGTTTTCGGTCGTTGTGACCGACTGGCTATCCAGAATCGCAGCGATCGGTGCTGCCTCCCGCCCTGCGGCAACGCGCACGTCCGTGCGGAGGGCCGCATGGATGCGTACCCAGGTCCCATCCCGTTGCCAGCGCCGAACGGAATGAGACACAGTCTGCCAAGGAGGCACGTCATCAGGACGCATCCGCCAGGTGCACCCGCTGCGCACGATAGCGAAGATGGCGTTCAGCATCTCCCGGTACGCATGGACGCGATGCCGCCCTCAGGGTGACGTCCGTTCCGGCAGAGCGGGGGCAATCCGTTGCCATTCAGCGTCCATAAGGTCAGTAGGATAGGAAGTTCGTGTGTTTTGTTCGTTCATACCATCACGTATCCATCAAAACCCTCGACCAGATAAAATTTCAGACACACTCTTAGCGTGTCGCAATCGATGCCTGAGTTCGATAACATCGCGCAACATCGCCTGACACGTCCCTAGTGGGCCATTTTCGAGACTACTGAGCGTTGAGCGACCGGCGGTATCGCTATAGATCACCAGACCCATCTCGCCACGTGAGAGGCGAGCGAGTGGATGATCGGCCGCTAGCCTGGTTGGGGCAACCGAGAAGACATATCGGCCATTTGCCTGCCAATCCGCGCGTGCGACCAGTGAGATTCGGCCACCGGCACTCCACGCCGCCGCCAACTCGTCTGCTGTCACTTCACGGATGCCGCGTATGTTCACATCGGTTAGTACGGTTGGTTGCCGTAGCACCGCGTTGGCAAAAATAACCAGCTTACTGGCAGCGTCCCAACCATCAACATCGAGAGACGGATCAGGCTCAACTATGCCCTGACGTTGGGCTTCGGCCAGGGCAGTAGAAAAATCAGCACCAGTTGCCATCTGTTCGAGAATCACCTGAGTCGTACTGTTGACAACCAGCTCAGCCCGTTCAATACGGGCACCGGCCAGATCACGAAGACCAACATTGATGGTTGGCAACGCACCGCCAACGGCGCCAGAAAACCGCAACGGTGGACGCACACTGTACGGTGAGAGATCATCTACCCAATCGCTGAGAGCAGCCAATTCGGCAAACGCCAGCACCAATGGCCCTTTACTGGCCAGGACAGCAGCTTTACCACGTTGCAAAGCCGCCCGAACAATGTCGAGCGCCGGCTGACCATCACGGAGGTTGGTAGGAGTTGCTTCTAACAGCAGATCATAATCAACAGTTCGTGCAAGATTAATCGGATCGAGTTCCGGTCGGAACGTTGGTAACACTCGTACACCAAGCCGACGACGCTTACAATCAGTAATGGCAGGGAGATCAAGACCGTCAGGATCAAACGCAACACCTGTCGAGTCGGCAACCCCAATAATCCGCAACTGGAAACCATAACGAAGTGCAAAACGCTCCGAATCAGCCACCAGCAGTTCGAGGAAAGTACGGCCAATATTGCCCAAACCAGTCAAGATTGTCTTGAAAGTGTCCATACATACTCTCACACAATTCTAATCCAGGCATGTATAATATAAGACTACGCATCTACAACACGTGTAGATTACCACACATTCTGTTGTAGAGGCTTCATAACAACGACGTTATATCGTAGGAAAACCTCATGAAACAGTGTCTGGTACCGTGTCTCTTTGTTGCACAACATCAACAAGATATGGCAAGTATCCGCAAGCACTTGCTCGAAGGGCATCAATGTCGAGATGCGTGGGTTGCCCTGAGCAAATTAGTGCATGATCCGCAGCAGCGCAAAGATTGTCTCGAACGGGCATCGATCCTTGCACCTGATGATGAAGAGTTGCTCATCGCCTACCTTGAGGCACGGTTAACGGTAGACCCGGCCGACCGCTTTGCCCAACAACGCCTGAATGAGATCCGCACAATGCGTCTGCTCTCGGACGTGAAAACACCATACTTTCATGAACAACCAAAACCTCGCTTAATCGGTGATATTCTCGTCTCGATTGGCGCCATCACCGAAGCCGAACTACAAGAGGTGCTGGCCGAGCAACGTCGGGGTAGTCTGTTGGTCTCCGACCGACGGATTGGTCAACTCTTGTTACGGCGCGGATTAATCACACCAGCAAAGCTGGCAAAGGCATTGATCATTCAACAGCAAGAACGGAGCCGGGCCCGTACTGCCCCACAGGTTCTGGGTGAGTATCTGGTTGAGCACGGTTATATTACGGCGGCCCAACTCGAAGCAGTGCTTACCGAGCAGATCCGTCTCGATCAGCAAGGGAAGCGTTACAGTTTAGGCCAATTGCTGGTACGGATGAACCTGATGTCGAAAGATGAAGTGGAACGGGCAGCAAAAGAGTATGAAAAAACGTTCTGGACGCAGTTTAATGCGTAGCTTTCTCTGATCAGACAAGAACTGTACCCTGTGGTCTGTCATTGTGATCACAGGGTTTTTGTGGTAATTGATAATGATGCAGCTACCTGGAATCCTTTTGCACGCTGTGTAAAGAGCCATGCTACAATAAGCACGCTTTTCTATGGCTGACATCATGAGGATCGATGCGTGATCGTTGCAGGTAAAGATACATCATCCCACTCGACAATCTGGTTAGCTGTGATCTGGTTGGCGGCTGTCGTGAGCATGGCAGCGCCTGGATTGCTCTGGTGGCTCCCACAAACGTTGCTTCATGCACCGCTAACGCTGCTTAGCGGTATCATCCTCTTCACGCTCCCTGGCCTTGCTGTATTACGCTGGCTGTGTCAGGCTCCTCTCATCTGGTTTGAACGGTTGATATATGCAGCCAGCCTCAGTTGTGGCGTACTACCGCTCTTACTTCTCGTGAGTGATCTGATTGGATGGCGCTGGAATAGTGTCTCAGCATGGCTAATGATGCTGATGCTTTCCATCCTTGCTTTCTGGCCCCCACAACTACGTACATTACATCAAAATCATCACCGAAATCTGATTGGATTAGCTATCGCTTTACTCACAATTACTGCTCTAGCTGTTCGCTTTTTTATTGTACGTGAAGTACCAGTTGGTTTTTTTGGTGACTCATACCATCATACTGTTATTACTCAGTTGCTGATAGATCACGGCGGCCTTTTCCATTCCTGGCAACCGTATGCGCCAGCCGTAACCTTTACCTATCACTACGCCTTCCATACGATGGCGGCCTGGTGGCACTGGTTAAGCGGTGTATCAGCCGTACAGGGAGTGATCCTGGTTGGGCAGGTGATGAATGGGTTGGCCGCACCGTTGACATATTTACTGACGGCACGACTAACCAATTCGCGACTGACTGGTCTCTGGGCGGCCGTGATGGTCGGATTCCTCAGCCTCTATCCGGCATATTACGTGAATTGGGGACGATATACACAACTAGCCGGGCAAACCGTTTTACCGGCAGTGGCTCTGGCCTGGATGACCTTACTTGATCAAACGTTACAGCCTCATCTCTCGTGGCGTACCCTGCTTAAACCATTATTCCTGACCAGTATTGCTAGCGCTGGCCTATTACTCAGTCACTATCGAGTAGCAATACTGACGATGTGCTTTATCCTTGCCTACGCAATGACAGCCTTTGCCCTCTACACATCGCACCAGTGGCAGTATTTGCTGCGTATGAGTGTAATCGGCCTGCTCGGTGCTGCCGGAACAGGTCTCCTGGTCGGACCCTGGCTATGGCGTGTACAACAAGGTCAGATCATGCGTCTGGCTTCCGCCCTCTTGAATACCAGTTCTGAAGTGAGCAACCCCATCTCGCTCGACATCATTGGGGCAGCATTTCGCACGGGTCTTTTCCTGCCGACAGTTCTGGGCCTGGCGAGTCTGTTGTGGCGGCGACAAGCGGCTGGTATTGTCCTGACGCTCTGGGCTATCTTCGCCTGGCTGGCGGCGAATCCGCAACTACTCGGCCTGAATGGACAGGGCTTGATCACCACATTTACAGTGTTAATTGGTGCATATGTAGCTATTACGCCAGCGGCTGGGGCTGGTTGGCTGACACTGATACGCCTGTTTGCCACCCTGATGCGATCAGCCTGGCAGTGGAAGGATAGTTCCATCATCGCAGTTCAGATCATACTGGCCCTGAGCTTACTGGGCTGGGGTACCTCGATCCAGGTCAGCATTCTTGATCCCTCCTATCAACTGGCAACTCCGGCTGATATAGCGGCAGCCGAGTGGATTAAAACCAATTTACCGGCAGATGCGGCGATCTATGTGAACGGATTTTCTGCCTACGGTGGTTATGTGTATGCCGGTAGCGATGGTGGATGGTGGTTGAGCTTTCTTACCGGACGCCGTACCAATTTACTACCAATGGCTGTAGGATTTGAAGCGACTGATCCACCCGATACGTTGCGACAGATTGCCGTACTTCATCAGACAGTTCAGCAATTCCCTATAGGCAGTGCTGAGGCGGCAGCGGCATTACGCGCAGCAGGCTTTGATTTTCTCTATAACGGACCGGCTGCCAATCCTGGTGGCGAGTATCTTGATCCAGCACAGATCGACGCTTCACCATTTTATGAGTTAATCTACCGCCAGAACGGGGTGAGTATTTGGAGGATTCGCTAGTGCGACTTGCAGTTGTTGGTCCAACCTATCCTTTTCGAGGTGGAATTGCCCAGTACAGTACCATGCTGGTTTATCACCTTCGTGCGGCTGGTCATACGACGTTCTTCTACTCGTTTACCCGTCAGTATCCCACCTGGCTCTTTCCCGGTCGTAGTGATCGTGATCCGAGTCGCACTGCGCTCCGGGTCGATTGCGAGTATCTTCTCGATCCAATGAATCCCTTGACCTGGTGGCGATTAGTGCGTCGGGTACGTGCTGATCAGCCTGATCTCTTGCTCTTACAGTGGTGGGTTCCGTATTGGACACCCAGTCTGACGGTTATTTCGAGTCTGCTCAAACGACCACCGGCGACGAAGATTGCAATGATTTGTCACAATGTATTACCACATGATGGCGGTGGTGTGATTGATCGAAGATTGGCAATGACGGTTTTACGGCGTGCAGATGCGCTAATTGTCCACAGCGATCCTGATCGCTATCGGGCACGAGCATTGCTCCCACAAGCCAGGATTGTCAAAGCCTTCCTACCTACATATGAGCCTGTTTCAAAGGAAGCGAAAGCTGCTATGACTGCTGCGCTGCGTGATCAGTGGCAGATGCCTGATCAACGGCGCATCCTGCTCTTTTTCGGATTTGTACGGCCGTACAAGGGGCTAGAATATCTAATCCAGGCGTTAGCTCAGGTGCGTCATCAGCTCGATGTGCATTTGCTGGTAGTGGGTGAAATTTGGGGATCACAAGCCTATTACGAACGATATGCCGCCGAATTTGGCGTTGCTGACGCGATCACATTCATCAATCGCTATGTACCAAATGAAGAGCTGCCAGCAATCTTTTCAGCAGCTGATGTCGTTGTGTTGCCGTATATCTCGGCAACCCAAAGTGCTGTCGTACAGTTGGCATTCGGTTTTGGCAAACCAGTCATTACCACTAATGTTGGTGGTCTGCCAGAGGTGGTCAAAGATGGGATGACAGGACTCATTGTCCCGCCCCAGGATGCAACTGCGCTGGCACAAGCCATTGTGCGCTATTTTCAAGATGATCTGGCGACCTGCCTTGCTGCCCGTGTGCAGGCCGAAGCAGCCGAACGAGCCGAGTCGTGGCCTCGTCTGGTGAGAATCATTACCGATCTGGCACGCGAACTGAATGAGAAGTAGTAGCCCTGTGCTGAGACTTGTCAACAAGCTTTCTATCGTTACCGGCCGTCGGCAAGTAACCGCGACACCTGCACGCCGCGTTGTTTTCCTCTTACCGATGGGGATTGATCGTCCGTCTGGCCGTCGCTATCTCAACATTGCCCGTGGTCTGGTTCGATTAGGATTCCAGGTGCGGCTACTGGCGCTCCATCCCAACTTTTCAGCATGTACTCAACGCCGGTTTGTTGTTGATGGGGTAGAAGTCTGGTATGTCGGACAGATGCATGCCCGTAAGACCGGCAGCATACCGCAGAGTTTTAGCCCTTTTCAACTCTTGCGTGTAGTTGTGCAATCAACGCTGGGGATGATTTGGGGGGTTCTCCATTCACCGGCAACCTGGTACCATCTGGGTAAACCACAACCGATCAATGGCATGGCTGCACTGGTTGCAGTTTGCTTCTGGCGAGGTCAATCGTTTTTCGTTGATTGCGATGATGATGAAGTAACTGCCAACCGTTTTACGGCAGATTGGCAACGAGCTGTCTTTGCGTTCTGGCAATGGTTGTTGCCAAGACTGGCAATGGGCATTACCGTGAATACACGATACCTGGCTGCTCAGATGGCTCGGCCTGGCCGCCCATGCATCATTGTCCCTAATGGCGTGACTACAGATTTTCGTGCCCCGCCGCTCCCGATTCGGGTAGCACTGGCGGCTGCGCTGGGGTTGCAGTCTGGGCCGGTGATTGCCTATGCTGGCACCCTGGCCTTGCATAACCATCCGATTGACTTGTTGCTACAGGCTTTCAATCTCATAGTCGCCCAACATCCTGACGCAACATTATTGATCATCGGTGGTGGCGAGGACCTGCCACTGATCCGGGCCTATATCGAACGACAACCGTGGCGTGAACAGGTTATCTTGACCGGACACGTCCCCCACGCGCTGGTGCGTGGATTGCTGTCCCTGGCCGATCTTAGCGTTGATCCAGTCTATGATGACTCAGTTGCCCGTGCCCGCTGTCCACTCAAGATTGTCGAGAGTCTGGCGCTTGGTGTACCGGTGATTACCGGCGATATCGGCGATCGGGCCGAGATGTTGGGGTATGGTACAGCGGGTATCGTTGTACCACCGGGAAATGCAGCGGCGCTGGCAGCCGCAATCCAGGAACTATTGCTTGATCCAGAGCGCCGCATGGCAATGGCTGCTGCGGCAACCGCTCAGGCCAGTCGCTATGATTGGGAACGTCTGGCGGCTCGCTGGGCAACTATCTACGAGAGCAGATAACCAATAAGCTCGGCAACCTATTGACCAGGGATGAAGACAACGTACAAGGCGCGATACTCACTTAAACGCCCCTGCGCACGACTATCACCCAAAAAATAGATGTTCGATTCGAGCAATACCGCGTCAGGAGAGACATATGCGTCAGCCGGTAACGGTGTCTGGCTCCACGCATCAGCCGCAATATCGTAGGTCAGTCCCTGGCGTCGCTCACTATCGAAAATGAGCAAGGTGCTTGGCAGCCCCACTGCGACCGGACGCGCAATTGCCTGCGGGAGTGGCGCGGTCGCAATCCAGCGTCGATCAGAGTCGTTGCCCGGCTCAAGTCGGGCACTATCACGGAGCGCACCATCGATCCCTTCTCCACCCACGATGTAGAGCTGTCCACCGGCCACTGCTACGCCAGCGTTCTGACGTGGTTGCGATAAGGCTGGCCCCGTTTCCCAACGTTCACGTACCGGATCGTACACAAACACCTCAGAGCGTAGCGCAGTACCATCCCAACCACCGATCAAGTACATTTGCCCTTCCCAGGCCACCAGCGCATAACGGCTCCGCGGTGCTGGCAACGGTGGACCGACAAACCAACGCTGCTCACGCGGATCATAGATTTCAAGCCGATCGGTCACTGTACCGGTCGCATCTTCTCCTCCAGGCACGAAAATACGTCCGCGGAGCGTAATAGCCCGTGCATGACTCACCGCAGTCGGCTTATCGGTGAGCCGTACCCAGCGGTCAGTTTCGGGATCGTAGCGGTCAACTGCGGCGCTGACCATACCGCGTTGTTCGCCACCGATAACGTACAACCGCCGTTCGAGATCGTATCCGGTCAGCGCAAAATGATCGCGCGGATCACTCAATGGTTGGCGCAGAAACCAGCGTTGCTGACCACTGATGATCGTTGATACGGTTGGATCCGGGGTTCCGGTGATTTGAGCAGAACGTGCATTCACCATGAGGATTGTAACAGCGACGACGATTAGCGCCACCCCCACAACCAGCCACGGTACCAGACGCCGCCACCAGAGTTCTCCTGGTGACAGAGCAGCCGGTTGCGTCGGTAATAAAGGTGTTTCTTGTATTGCAGGTAACACTGTTCCAGCATCTGAAATCTGATCGGCTGGTGATGATATGTCAGGCAATGCTGTTGGTGTACCGGTCGCTACTGGCAGTGTTTCAGGTTCTGACGGTGCGGCAATCGGTGGCTGTGCTGCTTCGGCAATCGCCGCTCCCTCTTGTACACTGACCGACGCCGTCTCGTCGGCAGGTGACATATCGGTTTCACCAACTGTCACGATTCCGGTCCGAATTGCGTAAACCGTTGCCTCGGTGCGCGATTCCACACCGATTTTGGCAAAGATGTTCCGCAGATGTACCTTGACCGTGTTGACACTAATGTTTAATGCAATCGCAATCTGCTGATTGGTTGCCCCGGTAGCTACAAGACGGAGTATCTCGCGCTCACGCTCGCTGATTGGATTTTCGTTCGTCATAGCCTGATATACTACAATACAACCAGTTTACGTTGATCATAACATATGCGAGCGTGGCTTGGCGTGAGCAGACGGAATGAATTCACCGCGACAAAGGTTCACGTATAATAGTTGCAATCAATCCAGCCTGACAATAAGTTCTTATGAGATCCTGTCGATCACATACCATCGTGCTCCTGCTGGCCCTGACTCTTCAGGCAATGCTATGGGGGTTGCCGCTAACAGCCTTCGCTCAACCAAATATTTCACTTAAACTGTCTACACCCTTTGGCGGTCAGTATGTCGTCAGAGCATGGTTGCCGCTCAAGGCTACGCTCAGCAATAAGGGAGCAGCAACCACGGTAACGATCACTGGAACTCCGGCTGATGCTTCGGTCCAATTCACCCGCACGATCGATCTTGCTGCCAATGAGGAGAAAACGGTATGGCTCTACGTCTTCCTTGCCCAGCCGACAAGTTCAGTTATCATTACCGTTATCGCGAACGAGAGCGTATTGTTGCGGCAAGAGGTACCTCTCCTGTTGCGTCCGGTCGAGCGGATGCGTGCCGTCTTAGGCGCGTCACCGGTCGCCAGTGA
Organism: Chloroflexus sp. MS-G; assembly: GCF_000735195.1. GTDB lineage: Bacteria > Chloroflexota > Chloroflexia > Chloroflexales > Chloroflexaceae > Chloroflexus. The sequence goes on along the minus strand of NZ_JPIM01000036.1, from coordinate 21,949 downwards.
TCTCTTTGCAGCCGGTAGTTTGCAGCCAACCGATGTACCCGATCATTCGCTCGGATTGAGCAACTTGAGCGTGCTGGCCTTCTTCGCACTAGATGACCCGTTATCGTCCGAACAGCAATCGGCGCTACTCGAGTGGGTATACGGTGGTGGTCACGTGATCATTGGCGGAGGCCCAAGCGCTGTATCACTTCAGTCGTTTCTTCCACCAGACCTCAGGGCAGCTCAGATTGTTGGCGTGACCCCGCTTGACCGGCAACCGTTACGCGAGCGCGGTGGCGCCGAGATGATCGATCCTCTGATAGGAGTCAAGTTGCAACCGCGTAGCGGTGCATACGCGGTTGGCGATCCAGATTCAACGCCATGGGTTGAATATCCTTTTGGTCGCGGCCGAGTGACCCAACTGGCGTTTGAACCTAAAGCCTTGCAGGATTGGGAAGGGCAGGAGCGATTTTGGTCCACGTTGGCGCAACCGGTTGTGCTCTTCGCAACCGGAATTGGGCAGAGTTCGCAGATCGCTAGTCGCCAAATCGAAACGCTGACCCCGGTGTTAAGTCAGTTACCCCCTATTGATACGCCGACCGTTGCTCAGGGATACATCGCGCTGACCGGCTATGCACTGCTGGTGATTCCGGCGGTGGTGGGATGGTGGTGGTGGCGACGCCGTATCGTTCCGGTGATGACGCTCATATATATTGCCACGATCAGTACGGGTGGTAGTCTGTGGTGGGCCACTACCAATGCAGCACCGACTCATACTGCACTACGGCTGACCCTCATTGAACCCATCAATCAAACGCAGGCTCGTGCTCAAACGGCCCTGACAGTGTTGTCGGCCATGCCACGGCGCGAGGTTGTATCGTTCAACTATCCCGTGGTAACACAGCCGTTGCCGATCAACACCGACTCGGATACAGGAGGGCCGTTCCCTCAAGCTACCAAGACCGTAACCCTAACCTTGACCCCCTGGGTAAGGCAGGGCATACTGGCAACGATGGAACTACCGGCACCACAGATTCGGGCGACATTGGTGATCGATCAGGAACAATTACGGGTTGATGTTCAAAATGATAGTCCCTTTACCCTGCGCAATGTATTTGTCAGTTATGCCGATCAGATGATCTTTTTTGGGAATTTACGACCTGGCGTTAGATCAGCAGCTCGCTGGCCGGTTATCTTTGCCAGCTCTGCATATCCTGAGACACTCGGAACACAGATTGTCAACGATCTCCGCGAGAATGGGTTGCTCATTGGACGTGACATCAAACGGCGGGCTGCCATCCTGACCACCTTTATTGATGCGGCAATAGCTGCACTTCCTGATCGGTTTGATCCTGGTCCCTTCCTGGTGGCCTGGCTTGATCAGGACCCAACCGATTCAGCGTCAACATTCATCGGTCAGCGCGAAACGCTTTTGGTCATGCGCCTACGCATTACCGGCCAGGGACGGTTGATCCTTCCAATGGGCTGGCTAAGAATCGACCCCTCATCGCAGGACACATTAGCTTGTCCGAATAGCAAAGGGGTTCAACTCAGTGGTAGTACCGCCGAGATACGGCTTCGCCTGCCAGCCGATCTCGTATCATTTCAAGCTGATACAATTCGGATGCAGTTGCAGACGACGAACCAGGTTACCGGCCGTGACCTTATGGTAAGCGCCTACAACTGGCAAACGGCGAATTGGGATGAGATTACACTCACCGATCCGTCCAATTTCAGCATTCCTGCCGCTGCCAGATTCTTGCGTAATGGCGAGCTACGATTACGTTTTAGCGGAACACTCGACCAGGTAGGGTGCATCGTTGTTGTTAGTGGAGCACGGGGAGTTGTACCGTGATCGCGTTGTTTCGCTCAGAGTGGCAACACCTTATTCGCCACCGTCGCGTGAGTCTTCTGCTGCCTGGGACGGTGATCGTCGTATGGTTCGTTGGTCTGCTGTTATTCCAACTCTCAGGAGCAATAGGTGCAGATCAAACCGGTCTGACACCGTTATTCAATGCGCAAATTGGTCATCTCTTTGCGACCGGTCTTTGTCTCACACTTCAGGGCTGGCTGACGGTAGTGACACCGCTACTTGCCATCAGTTTCTTTCCCGTGTTTGATCCATCGCCGTCGTTATCACCAGCACATTTCCTCACTCGTTTACTGGCGTTGTGGGCACTCATGGTGCTGTGCATCATAGTGACATTGCCGTTTTTTAGCATCCTACCGTTGTTTGGTAGCATGAGGCTGGCCGAAATCAGTTGGGCGCTAAGCGTCGTTGTGACGACAACATGGTTGATCAGTACCCTTGCTCTTGCAGGGATAACGCTCATTCAACAGCGACCGGCTGGCCTGTTTGTGACCTACATTGTAATCTTGGGATGGTTCCTGGCGTCTTTCCTGATAACCAAGACAAGCACCAGTCTAACAATTGCCACGATCATCGTCGCTGCCAGCAATCCCTTTGCCGCCCTGATTGCAACGCTGGCGCCAGCATTTCCACCTGCTGGCCCAATTGCGTCCGACCTGAACACGTTACTACAATGGACGCACGGCGTTGTTGAACGCGATGTACCGCTCTACCTGCTGTATATAACCGGGAGTGGTCTTGCAATTCTACTCTTCATCGGTATCGTCGGCTTTGTTTCTCGACCAAAACCTCGGCGCTGGCAGCACTTCGATACCTGGTGGTCGGTTGTGCTCGTGGTCTATCTGACCATCGCATACGCCATGCGTGAATGGTGGTTGCCCGTATTGGCTACCACAGGCCGTTGAAACCTGTAAACGGAGAGGAAATGCCCACAGCAGCCCTGCATCCCTACGTCGCATAGCGTGCAAAGTGAGATTAACATCTCTCTGACCGCATCACCACGCTAGAAAACTCTCCGTTCCTCATCATTTAGGGAACAGAGCTGGTTCGCACCCGATAGATCACCACCCCGTCTTGCGCAAATACAGCTTCATAACCAGCCTTACCGGCAAAGTGTTCGGGTCGTAATGGGCCGGCAGGCGACGTATAGATGTAGTCAATCCGTTCTGTGGCGATGAGTTGGTCAAGATCAACCGGCTGACCGTTACCAAAATCGATAATTTGTTGACTGCGCTGCTGGGTCGCTTGCACAACATCCGCTTGACTATGAACAAAGAGCACTGGTGGCGTGCTCGTCCAGCGTCCGGTGAGCGGTAAAATCCACCAGCCACCATCAGTACCGCGGGCTACACCGGGCAGCCACGGTGCGGCATTGATCAGAAACCGTGCCGTTGGCGGGGTGTGTTCGGCAATCCACGCGAGTGCCACCTGATCGGCGGCAGTTGCCAGAACTGTCACCGGATTAACAATTGAGCGCTGCTGGTATGCCCCCCAGAGCGTGAGCGCCAACAGCCCAACCGCACCGCCCATCAACCACCGAAGGCGAGTGGTATGCCATATCAGAGCGATGCCACCGATCAGATTACTGATCGGCAGAAAAAGACTGATTGCCGCAATATCAACCGGCAAGAGCCAGAGAAAAGGGAAGCGGATTGTCGCCGGATTGACAGCCAGTAAGAGCACACCTATACCGGCTATCCGCCATTTGCGCCAGGCGATGGCGTACATGATCAAAACGACCCCGATCAGTGGCACAAGATAACTGATCAACCACAAATTCGTTAGTACGACCAGACCCCCAACCCAGAGCACCATCACCGCCACTGCTTGTTGGCGATAGATCAGTCCAATCATCCCCCCCATCAGTGCCAAAGCCACCAGCCATTCGTTTGGTCCTATCCACATCAAATCGTGGCTCAACTGCACGTATGAACCGCCGCTCGTTAAACTGCGAGTGCCAATCGCAGCCGGTAACAGGACTCGCCGTAACAGTAAGAACCACCACGGCCCAGCAAGGGCCAACGCTAATAGACCGACGAATCCCGTTTCGAGAATATGCAGACCAATCCGCGAGCGCGTTTGGCGCAACGTCCAGACGACACTCTGCGCGACAAGGAGGGCGACACCGAAGACAAACATCCGCATATGAACCAAACTCAGGCCGGTAACGATGACAGCGCTCAGTAAGAGCCAGCCAAACCGTTCACGGCGTGATCCGGCATTCAGTTCGTGGTGCCAACTTATCGCCAGCGCAACGATGAGCAATAAGCCACTTAACTGCGTATACCTGCCCCACGACACATAGTACGCCGGCATCCACGAGATACAACCCACTACCGCCGCCGCAATCACCGCTGCTGATGGTCGTCGCCAGCTCAACAAAGCCAACGCAGCCGCAGCCACACCCTGCAACCAGTTGAGAAGCTGTCCGCTCCACAGCATGACGGTCGGCAAATCGCCACTGCTAAGCTGCCAGGCGGCTGCAATGACCACGTGATAGCCCCAGTGATACGGCATGTCTACAACCGGCAAATAGGGGGTCAGTGTCCACGGTACCCGTCCCGTCTCGGCTGCAACTCGTATCATCAGCGCATGATGTACCGAATCAACCCATGCTGGCAACGCCAGATCAGCAATCTGCAGGGCCCGCAGCCAGCCACTGATTGCCAGTACAATCATCAAGAGCCAGGTCATTCCCGAAGGTGATCCCTGGATGGCTGCCAGATCGTGCCATGCCATACGCAGCGCAACAACTGATAATCCACCTGCCCCAGCAATCAATACCCATGGCGGCAATGCAGTACCGACAGCGGTTAACCACAGGTAGAGGATTGGTAAGACGCTTAGACCGACACCATTCCAGAGGACGATACGCACAAGCCAGTGAGGGCGAGTACCGGGGAAGTGGCGTTCGAGAACATATCCCGGTACAAGTAGCCAGAAACCCGTTGCTAGCAAAACGCGCCCTGCCGGAACCAGCGCCACAATCAGGGCTACCGCGAGCGCACTTACCAACCAGCGCTGACCAGTGCTGGATACCAGCAAACGCACCTCTTGTTGCGGCTGTGTGTCTTCAATTCCTGGCCGATTGACGTTCCAGGCCGGCATACGTGGTTACCCATTGTGGTGAAGAAGTGTAGAGTGAGCGCGAACACATCTGAATAAACAAAGAACATACAGCTAATCTAAACACATTATTGAAGGCGGGCCAGGAACCCCCGACCCTCCCTTTACTTCCTGCACAGACTCAGCTACTGCACCAGCCAAAAGATCAAACCAACTACAACCACCGCGATCACTAGTAACAGGGCAAGCAGTTTCGCTTGCTCAACCGAACGGCGACGGGCGAGAAGCGGACGTGCTTCAGGAGCGTAGGGCACATCCGGCAGTTCGCTCAAGAAGATCGCTCCCAACGCCGCCGGATTGGAAAACAACGTCTTAAAAAACGTTGTAATCAACTGTCGGGCAGTGATCAGCGGTGGCGCCCAATACGCCTCCTCTGGTGTCAACGGTCGTCCGGTCAAAGCGCAACGCAATTCAGTGGTTGTTTCATCGTCAGGCAATGACATATTGCCCTCCTCACGCAATACGCCGAACAAATCGCTCAATCCGCTCAAGTGCCTCTTCAATCTTGTTGAGCGCAGTTGCATAACAGGCGCGCACAAATCCAGCTCCACTCGGCCCAAACGAATCACCTGGCACAACGGCAACCCGCTCGCTGTGGAGCAACTGCTCACAAAAGGCTTCACTGCTTAGACCAAGGTGGCTTACCTGTGGAAAAGCGTAAAATGCCCCTTGTGGCTCAAACGTCGGCAGACCAATACTGTTCAAGCCCGAGACGATCACCTGCCGACGACGATTGTACTCGTGTACCATCGCCTGCACCGCCTCTTCTCCGTGCAGCAGCGCTTCCAGACCGGCATACTGGCTCATGGTTGGCGCCGACATAATCGCATACTGATGAAATTTACGCACCGCGGCAGCGATCTCTTCCGGTGCCGCCAGCCAACCGAGCCGCCAACCGGTCATCGCGTATGCCTTCGAGAATCCACCCAGTAAAACGGTACGTTCACGCATACCGGGCAATGAGGCGAAACATGTGTGTTCAACACCGTACACCAGTCGGTCATAGATTTCATCGGAGATAACAATGAGATCGTGACGTTCGGCAACAGCCGCTACTTCGAGCAGCCGTTCACGACTAAGCACCGCACCGGTTGGATTATTGGGGTAGCCGATCAGGATTGCCTTCGTGCGCGGCGTTACCGCTGCTTCCAGCGCTGCGCCACTTACTTGAAAACCATCAGCGACAGATGTCGGTACATATACCACTCGTGCATCGGCGAAAGTAACACACGCCGGGTAGGCGACAAAGCAAGGTTCCGGAATCAGAACCTCATCATCGGGATCGAGGAGTGCCAGCGCTGCACCTAACATTGCCTCGCTCACCCCAACGGTGATCAAGAGTTCACTCTCCGGATCGTACTGTACGCCATAACGTCGTGCCAGATGATCGGCAAGGGCGATCCGTAATTCGAGCAAACCGGAATTAGAGGTATAAGCAGTAGTACGATCAATCGAGGCCTGACCAGCAGCACGGATTCGCTCAGGCGTGATAAAATCAGGCTCGCCAACACCGAGCGAGATGACATCGGGCATCGTCGCGGCAATATCGAAAAAACGGCGAATGCCCGACGGTGGAACGGCGCGGATGCGTCGTGCAATACGTTGGCTGTTCATAACGGGTCTCCTTTAGCGTGAACGCTGAGCCTCGTTGCTCAACATTTGTTATCTTACCATATGCGCTCTGCACTCTTCATTGGACGTTGGTTGATAACGAGTACGCTGGTCGGATTGATCGCCGTGTACCTCTGGTACGCAAGTGATCATATCCGCCTGTTGCTCGGTTTCCCTTTTCCACTCGATTACGGAGAGGGACCACTTCTGGCACAGGTCCAGCAACTCCTGGCCGGACGGGCATTCTGGCAGATATATGCAAACCCTGCCCAGGCACCATTTTTGGTCGTTAATTACCCGCCACTGTACCTTGTCGTTACCGGTAGTTTGGCGCGGATCATCGGCGATCCACTGCTAGCCGGACGCCTGATAGCATTATTTGGTGCATTGGCAAGCACTGCTGCCCTGGCCGCACTGATCGGGCAACGTGGAGCCTGGATAGCACTGCTGTGGTTGACCATTCCGGTCGTGCGTGAGTGGATGCCACTGATGCGCGTCGATCTGCTAGGCGTAGCGCTCGGTTTATGGGCAGTGTGGGTAGCCGGTTGTGAACGATTGTCGGCAGTTCAGCGTGGCCTACTGGCCGGTCTATTGGCCGTTGGCTGTCTCTTGACCAAACCATCACTGATTGCCGGGCCAGCGGCTGCGGCTGCTATGTTGTCCGTCGTATGGTACCGCTCTCGTTCCCAACCAGTATCAACAGCGGCAAAAGCAGCCATCACATATATCACGACCGTTGGTCTGGTTGGCGGCAGCATCGTGGCCGCATTGTCGTGGATGAGCCATGGCTGGTTTCTCCTGCATGTCGTCGCTGCCAATGCTAATCGTTGGGAAGCCAACCTGGCCGCCGATTTCTGGCGACAACAATTGGGGTTGCGTTGGCCGCTGTTGCTAACTGCCCTCATCGGCAGTATTACGATCTGGCACAGTTCCCAGCGGGCAATGCTTATTCCAGCGCTAACCTACTTATTGGCTGGCACCATCGAAGCTATTGGTGTCGGTAAAGTTGGTGCATATGCCAACTATTTCTTTGAATGGTACGCTGCTTTAATCTGGCTGAGTGGTGCAGGGTGGTCTATCCAAACGGCCCCCTCCTCCTATCCAGGCACACGACCTCTAATGAGTGTGTTGATCGTTCTCAGCCTCCTTTATTATCCTCCGCTTTGGGATACCAATCGCCTACGACCGGCAGGTTTGATTGAGCCGAGTCCACCTCGTTTTGTGCTGGGAAGCTACGGGTTATGGGCCGATGCACAACGTGAGGCAGCGGTTTTAGCCGCACTTCACCGCACGACTACCGCACTAACCACCGAAGTGCGCGCATCCGGTGAGGTTATCTTTACCGATCTACCTGGCTTAGCCAGCGGTGCTGGTCTGACCGCCCGCATCCCCGTCTTCGAGTTTCGCCAACTACTCGATCAGGGATACGTCGATCAGACCACCGTGCTATACGAGCTGGCAAACGGCAAATTCCCCCTCATTCTGATCGATTACCTTGGCAATTGGCTGACACCAGAAATGGTTGCAATCATCCGTCACCGTTACGCCCAGGACGGTGTACTGGGTGTAATTGACCGTTACCGACCGATTGCTACCGGTTCAACACAGTCACCGTTGCACCCCCTGCTTGGTGGCGGAATCCAACTGGTTGGCGTACAAATCGCATCACCAACTACAAACACCTACGAGCCTGGTGATCTTGTGGTCTTGAACCTCCTTTGGCAGCGAACAGATCCCGCACCAGCGGATGATCTCACGGTTGTGGTGCAATTACGCACTGCCGATGAGCGTCTCATATCGCAATATGAACGTCCATTGGTCTATGGCGCGTTGCCCCCATCGCGCTGGCCAGAGTCAGCTTCCATCGACCATCTGCAACCCATTACGTTACCCCCAGCATTACTACCCGGCGACTATCTACTTACCGTGAGTTTGCGCGACGAGCGTGGGAATGCGATAGCCGCCCCCCAACCAATTGCCAGAATACCGGTTGCCGCACAGGGTGGCATGTTTTTCACCGAGACTGGCTATTTTGTGCCGGCTCCCTTCATGCGCGCCTGGGCCGAAGCCGGTGCCCTGGAACGGGGTGGCTGGCCACTAACCCCAGCAGTTCCGTTCGCGTGGGGCTGGTTACAATGTTTTGAACGCATCTGCCTCGAATGGCGCGACGGCATCGTTCAGATGCGACCACTGGGCATTGAACTCTACATGGCCGAGACGCTGCGGAGCGATCAGTGTAACGACCATTCGCCAGCAATCAATATCTGTACTGGTTTTTCCGTACCAGAAGAGGTTAGCGCCACGCTTGGTCAAGTGTTGAGCGGTGAAATATCACGGCATGGCTGGATTGTGCAGTGGACAGAGTACGCCCGCTTGGAACGCAACCTCGACGGTACAACCTTTAGTCTTGGCCGTTTGGGAGATGAAACCCTACACCTCCCACCAGGGGTACGCTATCGCTGGCCGGAATAGATCATCGCCTGGCGGTTAGGGACTTTCGGGATTTGCGGTTTGCAGTCGCGTTTGCGACACCGATGATGAAATCCAAAACGGTAAGGGATACCACGCACGAGTAGGCCGGCGTGGTATTTCAGGTTTCGGCCACAATAAAACTGGCAAGGGGTAAGCTCATGCTTACCCCTTACCGACGTCACTGAGTTTTTATCGCGACAACTATGCCGGTAGCGGATTGGCGCCGCCGAGACCCATCTGATCGGGCTGTGTTGAGTGCTCTCCCGCTAGTCCATTCTGAGCACTCTTGCTCAAATCGAGTGCCAGAGGCTTGACGCGCCGGATCAACTCTTCAAGCTGCTCACCATCAAGTGTCTCGTATTCGAGCAACGCATTTGCCATGTCATCAAGCACTGCCCGATTCTGGAGCAGGATTTGCTGCGCTGTCTCGTAGGCTTCATTGACGATGGCTCGCACCTCTTCATCAATCTGACGCGCCACGTCGTCGCTATAGTTCCGCTGCTCGCTGATCTCACGACCAAGGAAGATCAACTCTTCCTTCTCGCCGAAGACCATCGGCCCCAGACGCTGACTCATCCCATAGCGCGTCACCATTGCCCGCGCAATCCGCGTAACCTGCATCAAGTCACCAGAAGCGCCTGTGGTGACCTCATCATTACCGAAAACAATCTCTTCAGCAACACGACCACCCAGCGAAACGGCCAGACGGGCTTTGAACTGCGACACGGTGCGCAGGTTCAAACTATCCTCATCAGGCAAGAAGAGGGTATAACCGCCAGCCTGACCACGTGGGATAATCGTTACCTTCTGCACTTTGTCGGCCTTCGGTAATGCAGCACCAACAATAGCATGACCGGCCTCGTGGTACGCAACCACCAGTTTCTGACGATCAGTCATTACCCGTGAACGGCGCTCGGGACCGCCAATTGCCACTCTCTCGACCGCATCCTGAAATTCGGCCATACTGATCTTGCGCTTCGAGCGACGTGCCGCCAGGATCGCTGCCTCGTTGACCACATTCATCAGATCGGCACCCGAGAAGCCCGGTGTCTGACGAGCGATGACTTCGAGATTGACATCCTCGGCCAGTGGCTTTCCTCTCACGTGAACCTTCAGAATATCAATGCGGCCCCGTACATCGGGTGCATCGAGCACGACTTGCCGGTCGAAACGGCCAGGGCGAACCAGCGCCGGATCGAGCACGTCAGGACGGTTGGTTGCCGCAATAACGATCACATTTGTGTTGGTATCGAAACCATCCATCTCAACCAGGATTTGGTTGAGGGTCTGTTCACGTTCATCGTGTGAACCACCTAAACCAGCGCCGCGCTGCCGACCAACAGCATCAATCTCATCAATGAAGACGATACACGGTGCATTCCGCTTCGCCTGATCGAACAAGTCACGAACACGCGAAGCACCAACACCCACAAACATCTCGACGAATTCAGAGCCAGAGATACTGAAGAAAGGTACACCCGCTTCACCGGCAACCGCACGCGAGAGCAACGTCTTACCGGTACCGGGCGGGCCAACCATCAAAACACCACGCGGAATGCGTGCCCCAAGAGCCGCAAACTTGTCAGGAAACTTCAGAAACTCAACAACTTCAGCCAGGTCTTGCTTTGCCTCTTCCTGACCAGCCACATCAGCGAAGGTAATCGTAGGCTTGTCACCGGCAAACATCCGCGCCCGGCTCTTGCCGAAGGACATCGCCTGATTATTGCTGCCCTGAGCCTGCCGCATAAAGAAGACGAAGAACCCAATCAGCAGCAGCGTGGGGAGAAGAATGGTAAAGATGCTCAGCAAACCACCCCAGGCCGGTGCTGGCTGCACAGTAACGTTAATCGTCCGCCGACCATTCTCATCGTACAGTGGCACATTGTAATCAGCCAGCAACCGCATCACGCTGTCTGATGTCTCGACCCGCGAGCGATATTTCTTGCCATCCTTGTAAGTAACAATAATCTGCTCATCGCCAGCCTGGGCCTGAATTTCGCTGACCAGACCAACCTGGGCATCAGCGATTACGTCAGCGATACCTTTCTCTTCAGTCTGGCTGGCGCCCTGCCCAAAATACTGGAAGAACAGCGCTAACGCTGCCACCAGAATGATGAGGTAGACAAAGCTATTTTTGAGCCAACGGTTATCACTCATATCGTGTCTTTCTAGAGGGGTTGCCTCATCTCAGTTTCCGAGCTGTCATCTGATGCTGAGGAGAATACCCCACAACGAAGATATTGCGACGCCGATGACGATCAGCCATCGTTTTTGCCGCTTGTACAGCATTATAACATCAGCCGATCACTGGCGGCAAGGGAACAGATTACAGTCAAAGTGTAATCTGGATCACAATATCAAGATTGATACACCTCTGGGCGCAAGACACCGATGAACGGCAGATTGCGATAGCGTTCAGCGTAATCAAGGCCATAGCCAACCACGAAGGCATTGGGAATATTGAAACCAATATAATCGACCGGCACATCGGCCGTGCGCCGTTCTGGTTTGTTGAGCAAGGTACAAATTCGCAAACTGGCCGGATTGCGGCGCAAGAGTTGCGAGCGTAGATAGGCAAGCGTTAGCCCACTATCGATAATATCTTCGACAAGCAATACATGGCGATGCGAGATGTCGGTATCGAGGTCTTTGATCAACCGAACGACACCCGATGATTCGGTGCTGGCGCCGTAGCTGGCAACTGCAATGAAATCGATTGCTAGCGGCAGATCGATAGCGCGGGCCAGATCAACCATGAACATGGCACACCCTTTAAGCACCCCAACCAGTAACAGATCATTGAGGTGGCGGTAATCGGCAGTTATTTCGGCAGCCAACTCGGTCACACGTTGCTTAAGCCGCTCTTCGTCGATCAAGACGTAATCGATGTCTTGGCGCATATCCCTTTTACTCCTGTGTTGCCTCAATCGGATGAACTATTCCAATCCACATTGTAGCCTGATTCGGATCGGAGGAGGCAATGTCGGCAGCAACCCGTAATCCTGTCACCCAGAGAATCTGGTCGTGTGCATCAACGAGGAGCGGCCATCGATCACGCAGACTACGCGGCACCCGTAGATCAACAAACAGATCTTGTAAACGACGACGCCCCGGTGCGCCAGACGGTCGCATGCGATCCCCAGGCCGTCGTGTCCGCAGTCGTAAGGGGCCAGATGGTCGTGCAATAAACCCTAACCACCAGCGGTCTGGCTGTGGCGGGGGATCAGGCTGCACGATACACTGCCAGCCATTCGCCAGCATCACTACCCCACATTCGGGCAACGTTACCGGAGCTTCTAACTGTGGAACATGCTGATACACCGCCCCAGCATGTTGCAGCGTAACAGTTCGTTGATCGCACACCAGCCAGACCTGCGCCGTCAGTTGCATCTGCCGACCAGCCCGCGCATTGATCAGATGGATTGCGGTGTCCATTTGCGCCAGACTCGGTTCTTCAGCCCTCAGCTCGGCAATTGCCCGCCGCAGGGCATACCGGCGCAGCGCCGGGTGCAACGAGCGTAAGGCAGCGCGATCAAAGATGATTAGGTCAGACTGCTGCTCAACGATCAGCATCGGCCACTGCGCTGCAAGCGCCTGTTGGATGAAGTCATAGTCTTCGGCGCAGATGCGAGCTGTACGGTTCAGCGCAGCTACAATTTGCGGATTTTCAGCCGCAAGCTGCGGAAGTAGGTGATGCCGAACCCGTGCTCGCACGTAGTGAAGATTGCGATTCGTCGGATCGTCACGGGGTATCAGGTGATGAGTTGCACAATAGTCGGCCAGTGCTGCCCGACTGATCGTGAGTAACGGACGGAGCAACGGCGGACCATGCGACGGTACACGACCGACACCAATAAGCGGTGCTGCCCACTCACTCCATTCTACCCGCGTTCGCATACCACGTAATCCAGCCGGACCGGCGCCACGCAGGAGGTGCATCAACACCGTTTCTGCCTGATCGTCAGCCTGATGAGCAACAAGTACAGCATCGACCTGCTCGGCCAGAGCAGTGGTAGCGAGAAAGGTGTAGCGAGCAATTCGCGCTTCAGCCGGCGTCGTCCCTGGGGGAAGGCGAGCATTGTCAATGACTGCCCGTATCCCCCACGCCGCCGCGACGGAAGCAACGAAAGCGGCGTCGGCTGCCGACTCTGCACCACGCAGACCGTGATCCAGATGAGCAACAATCGGTATCGGCCCACCGGTAGCACGCAGGATGGAGAGCATATGCAAGAGCGCCAGCGAATCGCTGCCCCCCGACACTGCAACCAATACCCGATTGGTGGGCTGACCAACACCCTCAACAAGCAAGAACTGATGCAACTGGTCGAGCATAGCACCACACGATGAACGGAAACGCCGGTGAGCAATTGCTCACCGGCGACTGGTGCCGGAGGCGGGATTCGAACCCGCGACCTAACGATTATGAGCCGTTTGCTCTACCGCTGAGCTACCCCGGCACGGCATTCAAGTGTACCACTGATGAACCAATTCGTCAAGATGGACAATAAGCGTAATCGTTAGTGAGGCAATGGGCAACAATCAATACGCTTGCTCGGTATCCTCTCCAAAACTGCTGGGCAGCGGGTGACAGCGGAGCCAAGATCTGGTAGACTCCCAACATATGCAGATACCTGACCTCAATCCCGACAGCATTGCCGATCTGGCAACCCACCAGATCGTGATCCAGTTGCTGAACGTCATCGAGATGCTGGCGGCTGAGAACGTCGTCCTGCGGTTTGAACACCAGAATCTGCGGGATGCGGTGGCACGGCTGAAGGGACGCTCGGGTACGCCCGCCATCAAACCACCCACGCCGCCGTCCAGCCCGCCGCCTGCGGATCATTCCTCGGAGGCCGAGCGCCGCACGCGCACGCCGCGAGGCAAGCCGAACAAGAACGCGAACCTGATCGTCACGCAGGCGGAGCACTGCGTGGTGGAACCGGCGACCCTGCCCCCCGATGCGGTGCGCCATGGGCCAACCGCTACCATCGTGCAGCGCCTGCGCATCGACGTGGAGGTGGTCCGCTTCGTGCGGGAGCGGTGGTACGTCCCCAGCACCAACACGCTCCTCACCGCACCGTTGCCGCCCGGCTTCCGGGGTGGTTTGTACCCCACGCCCCATCCCATCGTTCCCGCACTCGGTCACGAGGCAACCGTCAGTCAGCCCGCGCTGCTGCGCTTGCTGCGGGATGTCGGTCTGCAGATTGGCACGCGCCTGGTGGCACGCATGCTGCTGGAACCGATGGGACGCTGGGCGGACGAAGCCGCCGCGATTCATCCGCCCGGCCTCGCCACCGAGTCGTGGGTCGCCACCGACCAGACCCGTACCCCGCGTGGATGGGCAGAACGAGGTATGCCCCGTGGTGGGCTACGCCTGGTGTACGAGCGATCATCCCCGTCCCGACGGCACGCGCCAGGATGTCCTGGCGGTCATCTGGGGCCAGGAACTCCGCTATCGCCGCAAGGACGAGTCGCTGGCGTGGCGGCAGGCGCTCAGTCTGCCGCACCCCCTGCACCGCCAGCGGCGGGCGGCCCGGCCCCGCGACACGGACATAACGGCGGCGACACACCAGCAGCACCTACCCACCGCCGGGATCACGCTCACGCAGCAGCAGGTACAGCTGGTCGGCGATGCGCTGGCCCGTGCCACCTATCACGCCCAAACCCAGTTGCCCGTCCTGCGCTGGTTGCTGCGCGATGATGCGCCCATGTCTGACCACCTCACGACCACGCACGCCCGGGGGTGGGTGCATGAGTAGCGGCATTCCGCCAAGCTTGCCCCACGGGTGCCCCATCATCAGGCGGAACGCGCCGCAGTTGGGGAACGCTCTTGGACGTTCTATCGCGACCTGCTGGCCTATTAACAGGCGCCCACTGCGGCGGAACGTGCACGGTTGGCGGATGCGTTTGACGCCTTGGTGGACAAAGAGACTGGCTATGCGGCGTTGGATGACCGGATCAGCAAACCCGCCGACAAACGGATCCAGTTGTTGGCGGTGCTGAAACATCCCGACCTTCCCCGGCACAAGAATAATAGGGAACTGGCGGCGCGACGCCGCGTGCGCAAACGCAATGTCAGTGTCGGCCCTCACTCCCGAGACGGGGCACGAGCGTGGGATACCTTCCAAACCCTGACCGCCACCTCCGCCAAACTCGGCGTGGGGTTCGTTCCCTCTCTCCGCGACCGCATTGTCACGCCGGAGACCACCCCCACCGTAGCCGAACGGGTAGCGCAACGGGTGGGTATCGCTGTGCCTTCATCGGCCTGATCCAGCGCTTTTGGAGAGGATACTCCGCAGCGATATGCTGCTTGATAAAGTCCGCACCCTGGCCACCGACTTCGCCGTGCGCCAGATTCTGCACGAGGGCGGGCAGGCTGCTCGCTCCTACAGCGCCGCAATCAGCGACCGGGCGCGCTTCTACGTCCTGTGGCGCTGGAACTACGGCGAGGCGTGCGTCCCCTTCGACGAAGCCCGCAAACTGGCCCAATCCTGCGGGCTGGACCTGGCCGAAGAGTGGTCGCGACGCGGCGGGATGGTCAAGAAAGAGCAGGAATTCGTCCGCCTATTAGGGCCGCATCAGCGCGAGATGGAGCACCTGGCTGCTGGGCAGGATTTGATAGATGTGCTACATCATGCCCTGCGGCTGTGGGAAAAGGGCGATCGTGCGGAGCTTATCGCACGCCTAAGCAAAAGCGGCTGCGGTCGCAGCGAAGCCTGCTACCGCGTTGCCCAGGCCATCTCCGAATGCCTGCCCATTGAGAGCAAGGAGAAAAAACAGCTGGATGGCCTGCTCGCCAGGCGGGCGCGGCTGCAGAAGCACAGTAGCACAGGATTAATCCTGTGCTACTGTGCTACACGAGGTTATCATGATGCACCGACGTAAACACCGTATGGAATTGACGAGCGATAGAAGTGCTACAATCTTGTGCTACAGGAGGTTATCATGACCATTTCCTACCGTCGCAATCTCCCTCGCATTCACCCTTCGGGAGCCATCTTCTTTGTCACGTTTCGGCTGGCCGGGTCGCTCCCGGTGGAGGTTATCGAACGTTTACGCGAAGAATTCAAAGAAGAGGAACGACGACTATCCGACTGTTTCAGCGGCGCAGCGTTGCGAAGTGAACGTTACAAAATCCAGAAGAAATTCTTTGGACGCTACGATAAGTGGCTGGACCACATGGCGCATGGCCCCACCTGGCTGCGTCAGGCGGAAATTGCCCAACTGGTCATGGATGAAATCCGGCGGCTGGACGGCAGCCATTATGACCTGCTTGCGGGTTGCATCATGCCCAATCATGTTCACTTGCTGGTGGATGTGGAGCGTTTTGATGATGCCAATCATGATAAGACGGGGCACCCCTCTGTCCTCAGTCAAGCCTTGCACCTGCTCAAAGGGCGCACAGCGCGTTACGCCAATCAGAAACTCGGCCGCAGCGGAAAATTCTGGCAGGACGAAAGTTACGATCACGTTGTGCGTGACGAAGCAGAATTGGAGCGTATTTTCTGGTACATTGTCAACAATCCCGTTAAAGCCGGGTTGGTTTCTAACTGGCAAGATTGGCCGTATACATACGTAGCACAGGCTTAAGCCTGTGCTACAAATCGGTGTCGAAGACAACGGCAACATTCTGGGATTGGAGAAAGACCTGGAACTAGTGGGCAATTCACGCGACAAATTCGAGCAATTGCTGGCCAATCTCATCGGCGAATATTTGGGAAGCCAGTATGCTCCGTTTCTGAAGGGGCATTTTGAAGAGGTAGACGGAAAGATGATCTCTGTCTTTGAAATTCGCCCTTCCTCAGACCCTGTCTATCTCCAAACCCCCAAAGGGAGCAAAAAGGTAATTCTACGTTCAGGTTCATACCACCACACGCGATCTCGCCCCCCAAGAAACCGCGAAGTACATTCAAAATCACTGGGGCAAGACAGGGAGCAGATCGATCACGCCATCTTCTGAAGTGAGGACAATCATGAAACCCTTTCACACTATTGCCGTTCCACACGATGACATCTTGCAGGACCGTCTGACCCTGGACGTGTTCGCTGCCGACCTGTGGGAGGTCTATCACAGCCGTGGGCCAGAAGAGTACCGCGACCCCGACCTGTTCTTTCAGAAAACGTACCCTACCGAGGGCAGGTCAATCGCGTACTAAGCAAACAGTGGCGAGATGATGCGAAGCAGGTAATTCTGGTACTAGCCTGCTCTGAGAGAGTGTCTGAAATTTTATCTGGTCGACGGTTTTGATGGATACGTAATGATATGAGCAAACAGAAAAGACGAACATCATATCCTACCGACCGTACAGACGCCGAATGGCAACGGATTGCCCCCGCTCTGCCGGAACGGACATCGCCGCGGGGGCGACACTGAGTCCATTCGTACCGTGAGATGTTGAACGCCATCTTCTCTATCTTGCGAAGCGGTTGCGCCTGGCTGATGCTTCCCCACGACGTGCCTCCCTGGCAGACCGTGTCTCATTCCGTTCGGCGCCGGCATGCTGCGCTCCGCACAGACGTGCGCGTTGCCGCAGGGCGGGAGGCAGAACCGAGCGCTGCGATTCTGGATAGCCAGTCGTTCAACACGATGGAAAACGGAGGCCTCGGGGGTATGATGTTAGCAAAACCGTCCACGAGCGCACACGCCATCTGCTGGTGGATACCGTGGGCGTGGTGGTGACAGTGGTGGTTTATGCCGCCGATAGACAAGACCGGGACGGGGCACGGTTGGTGGTGGGCAACGCCCACGGGAAGCAGTCGCGCGTGCGGGTGATGTGGGCCGATGGGGGCGATGCTGGCCAGGTGGTGGAATGGGCACAGCACGTTGGTGGCTGGACGCTGGACAGCAGAAAGCGTCCCAATGGGGCATCACGCTTCCAGGTGGTGCCGAAGCGCTGGGTGGTGGAACGGACGGTTGCCTGGCTGGGTAAGTATCACCGCTTGAGGAAAGACGACGAAGCGCGCACCGATACGAGCGAAGTGCTCATGGATATCGCCATGACTCCCGTGATGGTGAGACGGTTGGCCCACATCTATGCCAACGACTCTTCATAGAATGTTCAGATACTCTCTAAACAAGAGCAATTATTGGTCAATGGGCAGACGTGCCGATCCGGTCTGTACTTAGAGTGGAATGTTCGTGATGCAATCCGAGTTACAGGTACAATGCCGTACCAAAGGATACGGAGCGATAAACACTCTTGACCCTTCCTCTCTCACAATGAAAGAGGAAGGGTAAGAATTTTTCAGACGTACTCAGATGATGAATATGAGCGATGAAAGTGGAGATAGATAACAGCGCAGCAATGAATCAACACTGCTCACTCCAAATAATCGCGCAAATGCTGACCAACCTCTGGGCTACGCAACCGTCGTAGCGCTTCGGCTTCGATCTGCCGTGCCCGTTCACGGGTCATACCGAGTGCTCGGCCAACTTCTTCCAGCGTTCGACGGCGACCGTCCAGGAGACCGTAGCGCAAATCGATAATTCGCCGTTCGCGGTCGTTGAGCTGGTCGAGAGCTGCCCAGAGATCACGACGCAGCAGCTTTTGCGCCGCTATTTCACTGGGTGTAGGCAGTCCTTCGTCGGTCAGAAAGTCGCCCAGCGTATGCTCACCATCATCACCGACCGGTGTTTCGAGTGAAACCGGTCGCCGTGCTGCTTCGAGGATACGCTCAATCCGTTCGACCGGCTGACCAAGCGCCATCGCAATCTCTTCTGCGGTGGGTTGGCGTTCGAGCGACTGAGCCAGACGCTCGGCGATCCGCTTCACCTGACCAACCGACTCGCTCATATGCACCGGTAGCCGGATTGTGCGCCCTTGCTCGGCTAGTGCTCGCGTTACCGCCTGGCGTATCCACCACGTGGCATACGTGCTGAAGCGATTACCTTTGTGGTAATCAAACTTCTCAACTGCCCGCATCAACCCAATATTTCCTTCCTGGATCAGATCGAGCAGGGCCAGACCACGACCAACATACTTCTTGGCAATACTGACTACCAGACGCAAATTCGCCTGAATTAAATGGCGACGCGCCTCTTGACCACGCTGAACGGCCTGAAGTAATTCGTAGCGTTCCTGGGGGGTCAGATCAACGGCACTGTTCAGACGTGCTTCTGCCTCATTCCCACGCTCGATCTGTTCAGCTAACTCCACCTCTTCAGCAGCGGTTAGTAACGCAACACGCCCAATCTCTTGCAAATAGTGTTGCACCGCATCGAGTGTCGGTTCTGCCCGATCAATATCACTCAGATCGGGAGAAAACAGTGACTCTTCGTGCCCAAAACTTTCATCGTGCTCGTGGGTGTAGAGCGTTATCTCTTCTTTTTCCCAGCTTGATGGTCGACGCTTGAGCATTGGCGGGCACTCCTGCTTAACTATGCAACCAAAGGGACAAATAGCAAGTTTCTCCGCCGTTGCGGAGACGCCACCAGAGGCACCCAGCACGTAACGAAACGGGGTAACGTGTGAGGTGTGAACTGTCGAGGATGTGACAGTTTACGCTGTTACATGTAATAACAGCACTTGTTAGTATACGAGCAATAACACAATTTGTCAAGTACTTTGCACACCATTTGTTCACCTGAAGGTTAGCCCAGTTCGCTGATCCGAAGCGCTACTTCAGCAGCCACGCGAGTGTTGTTGCGCAACAAGGCGATGTTGGTTTCAATACTCTCACCAACCGTCTCTTCCGCCATTGCTGCGAGCAGGAAAGGGGTTACTGACGGCCCACGCACGCCCTCGGCCTCAGCCCGCGCTAACGCCCGCTCAATTGCAGCCTCGATCACGTCACGGTCAAGCGCATATTGGGTCGGTGGTGGCACACAGAGTACCATACCACCTGGGGCAGCAAAGGCACTGTAGCGGCGTTGGATACGCCACATCCGTGCGGCAGTCAACGCATTATCAGCCACTGCGGCTACCGGCAGGCCACTCTGAGGGGTGTAGAAAGCGGGGAACTCGGAGGTTTGGTAGCCAACGACCGGTACCCCATGGGTTTCCAGGTATTCGAGGGTGGCCGGGAGATCGAGGATCGCCTTGGCACCGGCACAGACCACCAACACCGGCGTGCGACTCAGTTCGGTCAGATCAGCGCTGACATCCCAGCTATGAATCGCACCACGATGAACGCCGCCGATCCCACCTGTTGCAAAGACTTCAATACCGGCAGCCGCAGCCAGCGCCATGGTCGCTGCAACGGTCGTTGCGCCGTCGGCGTGATCTACAATAGCCGCTCCGATGTCGCGCCGACTCAACTTCCGTACTCGTTCACCACCTGCGGCCAGTCGCTCCAGTTCATTCCCATTCAACCCGATGACCGGCACCCCTTCAATCAGCCCAATCGTTGCCGGCACGGCACCCGCTGCCCGAACTTCAGCTTCCAACCCCTCGGCAACGGCCAGATTGTGTGGATAGGGTAAGCCGTGACTGATGAGAGTACTTTCAAGTGCAACAACGGCACGGCCCTCTTCGAGAGCAGTAGAGACTTCTTCGGCAATGCGCAACATACACAGTTCTCCTCTTGTACCTTCCGCAGGCATAAACGCTCGATGGCGCGACGTTTTACACATCTGGAACAATTGCCCCATCGCGATTGATCTGGAACGCTGTGATGCCGTGTTGTCTGGCTTGCAGCAGATCGGTTGGGCCTGGATCGGCCAGCGCGATGGAAACCTTGATTCCGCTGCGCCGAATGGTCAGCAGGATCGCTAGAATACGCGCATTGAGTGAACTGGTAATCAGCACCAATGTTCCACCGCGACTCAGGGCCAGATTATCTGAGAGCATATGATCGATTGGCGCACCGTCGGTTGCCGGTTCGATTCGTCCCAGTCTGAGCAGGATTTCACGCAGATGCTCGACACCGGCTGCTGGCGCCAGTGTCGCCACAGGCTGGCGGAGCAGCGGATCATAACCGTTGCTCTGAAAACCAACCGGCTGACGCCGATAGATTAAGGCAGCGGCTAGTGAAGCAGCCGCAACGACCGCACGCTCACGATTGTTATACGAAAATCGACCGGGGTATTCGCTTTCCATGAAGGCCAGCACGATCAGCGTTTCACGAGCGACCACTGGTGCTAGTTCGCGAACCTGAAGCTCACCCACACGAGCACTGGTCTTCCAATCAATACGCCGCGGCGGATCACCTGTCTGGTATTGACGCACCCCAATCTTCTGCGCCGGATCGTCGAACAGGCCCAGGTGATAACGCTCCTGACTATAAGGCAACGCATTTGGTAGATAAAACGACTGGAACGGTAGCACCATTGGCACGATAGTCAGCGGGGTTTGTTGCGGTTCGCCAAGCTGCACTTCGTTGATCGCGAACACCGAACCAACCCACATCTTGAGCGGTCCGAGCCAATACAAACCACGCTGCCGCCCCTGTATCGGGTAGCGGAGTGTGCACTGTTGACCCGGACGTAAGCTAACGACCCATTGCCGACGTGGCATCTCACTCAGACTGGCAGGAATGTCTTCGCGCACAATCAGGTATGGTAGGGGTAACCATCCACGGTAGACAATCCGTAGCACGACATCTGCCTGCTCAGCGGGTGCCAATGCCGAGGGTACGGATCGTTGCCACGAAATCTGGTTGCGCACAAAGCGCGGCCAGGCCCAGCCTGTCACTTGAACACCGATCAAAGCGGATACCACCATCCCGATGATCAAATTCGGATCGAGTATCATCCAGACGATGGCAATGATGGTTATCGAGCGGAGCAGCGTCATAGCCGACCTACATGCGGAAGACACCAAAGCGGGTCGGCTGTACTGGAGCCTCGGCTGCCGCTGCCAGACCGAGTGCCAATACCCGCCTGGTCTCTATCGGATCTATCACCCCATCATCCCACAAACGGGCACTGGCATAGTACGGATGTCCCTCCTG
>NZ_JPIM01000035.1 GCF_000735195.1 Chloroflexus sp. MS-G | reverse complement strand
GGCATACGAGATTGCTCCTTATCAGAACGGCATGGTCGCCATCATGATACCACAAATCCGGTTTTCTGATCGCCCTCTAACAATACTAATCCTATGTAAATCAAAATGGGCAAGAATGGGATAATCCATTTAAGTAGATTTATCAATAATTCGTTAATGAAATTGATAATTGCAAGTAGGAAATTTACCAAAGCGAAGATAAGAAATATGGTCCAGGCTAAAATAGGCACACCTAGAAAGCCAACAGTTAATCCTCCTAAACTATAGAAAAACATTCTTGAACATCCTTCTCTAAATGACAAAAGAAGAATTAAAACAAAATAAGTACCAATACCGTACAAAGCGAGACGGAATAGAGAGAAAAAGTTC
The DNA here is from genome assembly GCF_000735195.1 of Chloroflexus sp. MS-G. Classification (GTDB taxonomy): domain Bacteria; phylum Chloroflexota; class Chloroflexia; order Chloroflexales; family Chloroflexaceae; genus Chloroflexus. Next base: position 38,990 of record NZ_JPIM01000035.1, on the reverse strand, counting down.
ACTCTCTGTTTGATGTAGCATGGCATAGAATTGACGAGGAAGATAAGAAAAACCGATTATCCATTCTGCTAACGACTGATTTATATCAACTACGTAGTTACGTGCTACAAAACGCATGAAACCGTCGAAGTTGAACAGGAAAAATAAAATACCAACTGGAATCTCAATCAACAAAACTGGCCAGCGGAAGCCGCTAGTGCTTTGTTATGTTAGATTTTGTTCTTTTACAACCGGATACAGACGCCTGAGGTTGATGCGGGCATCGGCGGTGGTAAAGTGCCATATGATCTTACTACACGCTTTATTACGACGCTCTTCCCAGGCTGAGACGTCACGTTTGAGCGTGCTTATATCTGGAATCGGTCGGTCCAAGCACTGCCGTTGCAGAACCGAGCGTTCGCATTCGGCGATATTGCGCCAGCTGCCGTGTTCGGGCGTGTCATGCCATTCAAAACGCGCTGCCAGGCGATGGGCTTCTTCCGGTTCGAAGGCTTCATCCAGTGCCCCGGGGCCGTGCGTGTTCACATTGTCAACGACCAGGACGATGCGTTCGGCCTGCGGGTACTCTTCATCCGACAGCAGGCGCAACTGTTCGGCAAAGTCGCACCTGGTGCGCCGCTCGGTGACCCGTACTTTCCGCCAACCCCGTAGCGGTTCAATCGCTAGAAACAGATTGGCAACCCCACGCCGTTCGTATGCGTCGTCCTGCCGCAACGCTTGACCCGGCTCGACAGGCAAACTCCCGCAGGGAAGGTCATGCAACTCTTTGCTGGCCTCATCCAGGCATCCGACCGGGCGTTTGGGGGCATCGGGGCGCTGATAGCCATCTCAACCGTCGTCCATCGTGGCACCATCCGTCCCAGACGGCTTGCCAATGCACCAAGACTTTATCCGCCACGGCTTGATTTCGTTTTTTTTCGTATCTCGCCAACCGTGCCATGGCTCATCGAATCCACATAGTGCAGTTCAACCATCTTGTCGGCCAGCAAGCGCAATGTCCAGCGTGCAGCGCCTGCTGGCGGCTCGCTGCAGGCTAACATGGTCAACTTGGTTTCGACCTCCCCGGTGAACTTCGGCGGTGCGCCCGGCCAGCCTTTGTCAGACAGCGCCGCCTGCAATCCACCCGAAAGAAAACGACGCCGCACATTCATCACCGTGCGTCTACTGCACAAGACGGCATCGGCAACTTCCTGGTCGGTGCGCTTCTGGCCCTGGCTGCGGTCGCTCAGAAGCAGGATACGCGCTCTGGTATGGGGACGGGCCGGAGCGTTGCCGGTACGAATCAGTTGTTCCAGCTCGGTGCGTTCTTCACTTGTTCGTTCGATAGGTGTATGTTTTCCCATGTCGCACAGGATACCATCCCAGGCCAAAAAGCGCAAAATCTTATATAACGAGGTACTAGCTCGTTGACAATTTGACTCACTTCTACGAAATCTATGCTTCAACAGAGCAAACAATCAGCGAGAGCGGTCAGCATACTCAGCATTGGTCACCTTCACTAACCAGATGAGGCAACAGCGGAGACACATCGGCTGGCGTATACGCTGAAGGGACGGGAATTTCGCCCGACTGCATCCCCCTGCCTTGCCCCTGGGAGAAGAGGCAGGGGCCGCTGGGGGAAGGTGCGGGAAGCGTAACGATCTCCCGCTCTCCCGACTTTACCTCACCACACAAACGAGGCAATAACCATACCAAGCATGAGTAACCCGCCCCAAATAGCAATCCAGAAGAGATCACGACGGACATCAGCATACTCACGGCTGTAGTCTGGTGGTTCGATTGAACGTGCAACCGGTCGTCGAACCGAGGCAGAACGCTGGTTTGAACGACGACGATTGCTGCGCGAAGAGGTTGTCATACTGTCTTGCTCCTTCCTGTATTGTATTTTCCCCGACATTATAGCCGAAGTCACCTTTTCACCGGGAGCTTGCATATCTGAACATCTGAGGATACTATACCCGGCGTAGCGTTCCCGCAGTACGTGCATGGCAGCTCGCCACAGGAAGAACGTGACACGGTTGCGAATTTCTGAAACACAGATAGTATGATCGGTGGATAAGCTATGCGGATCGGTATTCTTGGTGGTGGTCAACTGGCCCAGATGCTCACCCAGGCTGCAATATCACTGGGGGTTGAAGTAGTTATTTGTGAGCGGCTACCAGATAGTCCGGCAGCCCGCTATACTCAATATGCAGTCGTTGGCCCCTGGGAAGACGAGACGGTTTTGACAGCCTTTGCCCGCCAGTGCGATTTGGTCACGTTAGAGAATGAGTTTATTGACGCCTCGATACTTGAGCGTATCGAGGCGCATGGTGTTCCGGTCTTGCCGCGACCGGCAACGGTGGCAGTTGTACAAGATAAGTTACGGCAGAAGGAGCGATTGGCATCTGCCGGACTGACGGTACCACCATTTCGGTCAGTCACGACACCAAACGATGTGTTGACTGCGGCGCAAGAGTTTGGCTGGCCACTCGTGCTGAAGACACGCCGGAATGGGTACGATGGGTACGGAAATGCAACCGTTCGCAGCGCTGAAGAGGTGATACTGGCCTGGGAGCGTCTTACACGCGGAGGTAGTCCGTTGTTCGTCGAGGCTTGGGTGCCGTTTACGTGTGAGCTGGCGGTGATGGTTGTGCGCGGACGTGACGGTACGACAGTGGCTTACCCTGTCGTTGAAACAGTACAGCAGAATCACATCTGTCATGTGGTACGGGTACCGGCGCCGGTCGATGCAAACTTGGCAGCGCAGGCCACCGATCTGGCAGTAGCAGCAATTCAGGCGGTTGATGGGGTCGGTATTTTTGGCGTTGAGCTGTTTGCGCTCGCTGACGGGCAGGTGCTCATCAATGAATTAGCGCCACGTCCACACAATTCCGGTCACTACACGATTGAAGCCTGTGTGACGTCGCAGTTTGAAAATCATCTGCGTGCCGTCTTGGGTTGGCCACTCGGCCCAACCGCTTTGCGGGCGCCAGCGGCGGTAATGGTGAATCTGCTCGGCAAGCGCAACGGGCCGATCAATCCATCGGCCATTGTCGCAGCGCTGGCTGTACCAGGAGCACACATTCATTTTTATGGTAAGCGAGAAGAGCGGATTGGGCGTAAAATGGGCCACATTACGGCACTTGGCGCAACCCTTGCTGAAGCAGAAGCTGTTGCCCGACGCGCCGCAGCCCTGGTTACAATGCCGGAATAGCAGAGCTAGAGCGTATCTCGGAACGTTCACGCATCAGGTGAGGAACAGGTATGGCCGATCATCCGTTAGTGGGTATCATCATGGGGAGTGACAGCGACTTGCCAACGCTGCAGGGCGCTATCGATGTCTGTCGCGAATTCGGCATTCCCTACGAAGCACGTATTGTCTCGGCCCATCGCACACCACTCGACATGGCCGAGTATGGGATGACCGCACATCAGCGCGGTATTCGGGTTATCATTGCCGGGGCAGGCGGTGCAGCACATTTACCGGGGATGATCGCAGCCTATTCGCCATTACCGGTGATTGGTGTTCCGGTGCCCAGCAAGGCGCTCAATGGTCTGGATTCCCTGCTCTCAATTGTGCAGATGCCGGCAGGTGTGCCGGTGGCAACCGTTGCCATCGGCAACGGACGTAACGCCGGCTTGCTGGCAGTACAGATCCTGGCGAGCGCTGATCCGGCACTCTTAGCCCAGGTCCTGGCTTACAAAGAGCGTATGGCTGCCGAATCGCGAGCCAAAAACCGCATCTTTACGGAAACGTGATTCCCTGGTGGTTCAGCAGGTTTCCTGCTCTATTTCAGATACGCTCTCAGGAATTGTAAGACACATTTGCAATACCATTGTTAGCGAAGTGAAAGGAAGCAACATTACTATGCGGAATCTCCTTATTACTGGCGGAGCCGGGTTTATTGGCAGTAACTTTGTCCATTATATGCTTGACACATATACCGATTATCGGATCGTGGTGTACGATAAACTCACGTATGCCGGTAATCTGGCAAATCTAGCATCGGTCGCTAATGACCCACGTTTCACATTCGTGCGGGGTGATATTTGCGATATTGATACGGTACGCGAGGTAGTGCGTACCTACAAGATCGATACCATTGTCAATTTTGCCGCCGAGACCCACGTCGATCGGTCAATAATGGCGCCCGATGCAGTCGTTCGTACTAATGTGAACGGAACTTGGGCCTTGCTCGAAGTAGCCCGCGAGTTTCAACTCGAACGTTTCCATCAGATCAGTACCGATGAGGTGTATGGCGCAATTCCGGCCCCCCGCCGCTCACGAGAGGGAGATCCTCTTGAACCGCGCAGCCCCTACTCGGCGAGTAAGGCCGGCGCTGAGCACCTGGTGTATGCCTACTACATTACGTATGGGGTACCGATAACGATTACCCGTGGTTCAAATAATATCGGGCCGTACCACTATCCCGAAAAGGCGGTTCCCCTCTTCACAACGAATGCCATTGATAACTTACCTCTACCGATCTATGGTGATGGATTGCAGGTACGTGATTACCAATATGTCCTTGACCACTGTGAAGCGATTGATATTGTGCTCCATAAAGGCCAGATCGGCGAGGTGTATAACGTTGGCACAGAGGTTGAGACGCCGAACATCGAAATGGCACGCAAGATTCTCGATATTCTCGGCAAGCCGTACAGTCTGATCCAACACGTCACCGATCGCGCCGGTCATGACCGACGTTATGCGCTTGATTGCTCGAAACTGCGCGCATTGGGCTGGCGTTCGCGTCATACATTCGATGAAGCCCTCGAAAAGACGGTGCGCTGGTTTGTTGAGCATGAAGATTGGTGGCGCCCGATCAAGTCTGGCGAGTATATGGAGTATTATCGGCGCCAGTATATTGAACGTGGGTAAATGCTCTCTAGTACGGAGGTCGGTGTCATAGCTTTGCAGACCGGAAAGAGGTGCAAGAAATAGCAGCAGATTCCTCGCCACTCAAACGCATCGGCGGGGAAAAGAGGGAATCTTACCCAACCCCGTGACGAGCACATTCAGATAATAAGGTGGTCAATGCACTGGCTTTAACGTTCAGTACACCAAACCTATGACCGATACCGATAATCGTCTACGTAGTAAAGCTGCCCGGTTACGCCACCTGGAGCATATCCTCTACAATGCGCCCAATGGGCTAAGTGTGATTGAATTGGCTAAACGGTGTGGTGTACACCGACGCACCATCTACCGTGATCTCGACGCACTCGCCGAAAGCGGGGCGCCAATCTGGCAGCACAATGGCAAATACGGCATCGACCGTAACGAATACCTGGCAACAATTCGCCTCAACCTTCACGAGGCAGTGGCGCTCTTCTTCGCTGCTCGTCTGCTAAGCCATCATAGCGACGAGCATAACCCGCATATCGTCTCAGCCCTGAACCAACTGGCTGCCGGTCTACCCGATCAGACGATTGCCGATCATATCGCCCGTTTGGCAAATATTGTGCGCGACCGCCCCCCACATCCCCACTACATCCAAACCCTTGAAAAACTTACCCGGGCGTGGGCCGACCGGCGGATGGTGCGGATACGGTATCGTCCGCCTAATCGCCCTCTCACCGAGCGCGAGATCGCCCCCTATTTCCTTGAGGTTGTGCGGATGACGCCAGGTGTGTACGTGATCGGATATGACCGACTGCGTGACGATGTACGCACCTTTAAAGTTGAGCGCATCGAGCACGCGGAACTGTTGACGGAACATTATACCATTCCAAAAGAATTTGACCCTTACGACCATCTGGCACACGCCTGGGAAGTAATGAACGAAGCGGCAGTGACAATTCATCTACGCTTTAGCGCCCAAATCGCGCCGCGTATTCGTGAAAATCGCTGGCATCATAGCCAACAACTCACCGAAAACCCTGACGGTAGCTGCGATCTACATTTGACTGTTGGCGGCATTCGCGAGATTCTGAGCTGGGTGTTAAGCTGGGGTGCAGACGTTGAAGTACTGGAGCCGGAGGAATTGCGGCTGGAAGTCATCAACCACGCCCGTCGCATACTGACGCACTACAACACCACATCGTAGCGGTATCAGAATCCATTGACCGTCGGGGCGAGGCGGCGCATCGCCCTGCGCTTCCCGACGACACCGCGCCCTCGGCGATACCCACGTCCTAAATCTGTCCCGCGCCCCAGGCCACGTCGTGCCCTCACCCTGTGATTCCGTCAGCACTAGACTGGTCGTCCATCGTGTTGCGTCCATCAATGGGCTTCATCTGTCGTGAAGCGACCACAAGTTACTCGGCTAGTCTCTTACTTCTATCCTCCACCGGAAAAAACAAAGGTCGGCTGTATGCCGACCTCGTCAGGCGGATACGGACTATCACCTACTCAGCATCTTCACCATAAATCTCTTTGAGCAGGCTCTTCTTCTGTGGCTGAGCACGGCTAGCCCGCCGACTCTCACGCTCGTTCTGTCGCTCCTGCGCGACATTCAACCGACGCATAAAGCGATCGACCTGGCCGGCAGTATCGACGATCCGCTGCTCGCCGGTGTAAAACGGATGGCAATTGGCGCAGATTTCTACGCGCAGATTGGGACGTGTCGAGCCAATCTTCCAAACGGTACCACACGTACCACATACAATGCCATCGGTGTAGTATTTGGGATGAATACCCGGTTTCACGGCAATTCCCTCTCTAGCGAGCTGCTTCGGTTACACCCACTGGAATCACGCTCACCTTCTTCTGCGTGCGTGAATAGTGGCTAAACTGTACCACTCCATCTACGAGTGCGTACAACGTCCAGTCGCGGCCAACTCCAACATTCTCACCCGGCTTAATCTTCGTACCACACTGGCGGACGATAATGTTCCCGGCGCGAACCTTCTCGCCGCCAAAGCGCTTGACTCCGCGCATTTTTGGATTGCTATCGCGCCCATTGCGCGAGCTACCTACACCTTTCTTGTGGGCCATTATTCAAGCTCCTCTCAGGCGACGATCTCGCTGATACGAATTTTGGTATAGCGCTGGCGATGACCGGTGCGACGGCGATAACGTGTTTTGTTGCGATACCGAAAAACAATAATCTTCTCGCCCTTTTGCTCGCCGAGCACTTCCGCCCGCACCACTGCACCTTCAACCAGCGGTGAGCCGACCTTCACCTGATCCGCGTCACCCACCAGGAGCACTTCGTCTAGCTCGATCTGGCTGCCTGGTTCGGCATTGATCAGGTCGATAGTCAAGACCTGGCCTGGCTCAACACGGTATTGCATGCCTCGGTCACGAATAATTGCATACACGGTCTTCTTCTCCTTGGGGCGACGCTTTTGATAGCGTCGAGACAACATGAAAACAGAGCGGTTACACCGCCCTTCGCCCTGCGTAGTATAGCAAAGGCCAGGCGTGGTGTCAAACTGATACAGCCTTACTCACTCCGTGCAATCCGCGCCATTTCTTCACAAGCGCGCAGGGTAGCAATACGTGCCCATCCCAGTGACGCATTCGCCCCAATTGCCAGCAACAGAATGAGATCATCGACCGATGCCATGATGATGTTTTGATCCTGGCCCTCGTGGATAACCAGATGCCCTGGTTGCTGCTGCCCTAAATGCCGACCGATCTCGGTCAGTGCCAGCGTATTCCCTGCTGCCAGGGCTGCCACGACGGTCACATTGATGTCACGTCGTCGACTCCAGTGGCTGAGGACCAAACCACTCGTATCGGCCAGAATCGCGCATTGCACGTCAGGGGCCAGTGCCAGATCCTTCAGTGACTGGCGCATACGCTCCAACTGCGCTTCTGAATAGCTCCGCCCACTACGCCCGCTCTGATTGGGAGTGAGCCGCATCGCGACGCCCGATGATGCAACCGACGACGACTGCGCTGGCTGTCGAGCACGCAGTGCAGCCAGTCGCTGGCTAAACCGACTGCCAGCGGCAGGTTCAGGTGCTGGCGACTCGACACGCATCGCAGCGACCGGCTTTGTCGGATCGAGGAGCGTCATAGCTGTCAGTCGAAGCTGCTCGGCGTTCGCCGGTTTGGCCAGAACATAGTCGATCTGCAATTCGCTTTGTAACTGCGGCGATACATCCTCTGGGCTGATCGTAAAAACGACAATCGCAGTGCCCGGATCAAGCTGCCGTACTCGCTGAATAAGCTCGATGCCGCTCATCCCTGGCATCTTCAGATCGGTGAGCAGCAGATCAACAGGCTGCCGGGAAATGTGAAGGAGCGCTGCCTCTGCCGACGAGACATCACTTACTTCGTAAGAGGTATCTTCGGTCAGCGCCAGCGACACCAGCCGACGAATATGAGGATCGTCATCAACAACCAGAATGCGCTTAGGCATATCCACTCCGGCGAACATACCGCCGCGCCAATCTGGGCGCGGCGGCGGCATGGACGTCGTGCATATCTATAGTATAGCCGGTTTATGCTGAATTTGTCGTTAGCCCAAAGGTACGAATTTGATGAATTATTTGTCAGAATGACGTTACGCTTCCCCGATTGGCGATAACGATCTCGGCCACCTATTCCGGCATCACAATCCGAATATGCAACTCTTTCAACTGTCGCTCATCGACCGGTGATGGTGCATTCGTCATGAGATCAACTGCTTGCTGCGTCTTGGGGAAGGCCATCACCTCACGAATCGTCGGCTCATCGGCCAGGATCATCACCAGCCGATCAATGCCAGGCGCAATGCCACCGTGTGGTGGAGCGCCGTATTCAAACGCTTCCAGCATATGCCCAAACTGGGCCTGCGCCTTTTCTTCGCTAATGCCAAGTAGCGAGAAGACCTGCTGCTGAATATCACGACGGTGAATACGAATACTGCCACCACCGGCTTCATACCCGTTGAGGATCAGATCGTAGGCTTTCGCCCGCACTTTACCGGGATCGGTGGTTAACAGAGGCAGGTCTTCATCTTTCGGTGCAGTAAACGGATGGTGAACAGCATCCCAACGCTGTTCCTCTTCGTTCCATTCTACCAACGGGAAATCGACAATCCACGCAAAACAGAGTGTATTGGGATCGGCCAGCCGCAGTCGTTCGGCTAGATTGCGCCGTAACTTATCGAGCGAAGCCGCTACCACCGCCGGTTGATCGGCCACGATGAGGATCAGATCACCGGGTTCGGCGGCCATGCGCTCAGTGATAGCGGTGAACTCACCAGGAGCCAGATTCTTGGCGAAACTTGAACGCACTTCACTGCCATCAGATGGCAGAGCTGCCCAGGCCAGGCCCTTTGCTCCTCCGGCACGCACCACTTCCGCAAGCTCGTCAATCTGCTTCCGCGAGAAATGGGCACATCCTGGCGCCCGAATACCCTTGACCTGACCGCCACTGGCCAAGACACCGCCGAAGACCTGAAATGGGGTCTCAGCGAGCAGATCGCTCAGATTAACCAGCTCTAAGTCGTAGCGCAGATCGGGCTTATCCGAACCGTAACGCTCAATTGCCTCGGCGTATGTCAGGCGGCGAAATGGGGTTGGTAAACGCTTATGTGGCACGATTGTCCGACAGAGCGCCGTAAACAGCCGTTCGATCAGCGCAAGCACATCCTCCTGATCGACAAAGCTCATCTCCATATCGAGCTGGGTAAACTCAGGCTGCCGGTCGGCACGCTGGTCTTCATCACGAAAACAGCGTGCGATCTGAAAGTACTTATCGTAACCGGCTACCATAAGTAACTGCTTGAGCTGCTGTGGACTTTGCGGTAGCGCGTAGAATTTGCCTGGATGCAGTCGTGACGGCACCAGATAGTCGCGCGCGCCTTCGGGGGTCGATTTGATCAGAATCGGTGTCTCGATTTCGAGAAAACCTTCGGCGTCGAGAAAATCGCGAATAAACTTCACTACTCGATGACGCAAGATCAGGTTGCGCTGCATCCGTTCCCGACGCAGATCGAGATAGCGATACTTCAGTCGCACCGATTCATCTTCACCACCCTCCTTGGCAATGTAGATCGGCGGTGTGCGGGCCGGATTCAACACCTGCGCTTCAAACGCCTCTACCTCAATCTCACCGGTCGCAAGATCAGGATTCACTGCTTCTGCCGGACGTATGCGCACATGTCCACGCACCTGCACCACGTATTCCGAACGAACGGTTTCGGCTACTGCGTGCGCTGCTGGATGGGCGCTGTTAAAAACAACCTGTGTGATGCCATAACGGTCACGCAGGTCGATAAAGATAAGATCACCATGATCGCGCCGACGATGTACCCATCCGGCCAGCGTCACCTCCTGACCGGCATGAGCCGGACGCAATTCACCACAGGTGTGTGAACGATACATAATATACACTCCTGCCGAATCGAAAGCGACATCGATAGCTCAGCCGTCGCATTATAACACAGCGTTACACTTCGCCGATCTGATCAATGATGCGGTGCAGCCAGGGCGTTGTGACGCCAACCGGCAGAAGCTGTAGAGCCTGCCGGGCAGCGTTCTGCTGCATCACGAGGGCGGTACGGGCTGCGGGTAAGCCGTTGGTGCGAATCAACGGCAAAGCCTCGGCAATAGTGGTCGGTGCCGGATTTGCAAAAACTGCTTGCAATACCGGTGCTGGTGGTTCGGTCACAGCTAGTAGCATCGCTAATGGAACATGACCGGCCTGTAATAGAGCACCATTAGCCTCCAGATCGCGAATTTCCGTCGCCAACCGCAGGGCCAGTCCTAAATGTAGACCAAACTGTGCTGCTGGTTCAAGGAGATGTTCTGCCAACCCGCCACACAAGACACCTGCCTGGGCCGACGCCGCTAAGAGCACCCCGAAAAGCGCTTCCGTTCGTTGCCAGTAGATGGTCAAAGCAGTTTCCTGTGGGGTAAGGCTCGTGATCGTGGTCAATTGCCCTTCACAGATCCGCATCACCGCCTGCGAGTAGAGTTCAATCACCCGTGGATCTGGGCTGCGGGCCATCTCGCCAGCGGCAAGCGCAAAGAGGTAATCACCAACCATCAAAGCCACACCATGATCCCACGTACCATTTGTACCTCTTCCGAACCGACGAGCCTGTCTGTCAATGAGGTTGTCATGGGCACGAGTTGCCGCTTCAATAAGCTCCACTGCGGCTGCCGCGTGGACAACCTGAGCACTAACGGTATTACCTAGCCGGGCAACGGCGAGGACAATCAGGGCACGCAGTCGATCTGCTGCATCGGCTATCACGTGCGGATCAACCATCGCAATGACGCTATACCGCGCCCGTAGCCGGTCACGAAGTATCTGCTCGACAAGCGAAAGATCGTGGTGCAACTCCGCTGGAATAGCAAGGGTCATGCTTTATCACTTCAGCTATAACGTATTGCCTGCTGTTTGGAAAGATACGCTATCCCGGCGTCACTGTCAACCGTCATCCGAGTCGCCAACGGATTTTCAGCGTTTTTAGCTTCGGATCACCTTTGCAGCCTGAACGACACCAGAACAAATCGACACCAATGAACCTTTTCGTTTGACATGTGAGCGTATCCGATTCACAATACCGGTGTCTCAGTCCTTGACTCGAAACGGAGGTGGAGCGTGACCCTGAACCCCACACGCATCGGACGAGCGATAGGCATTACGGTAGGTGCGGTCGCGGCGCTGGCCGGTGTCGGAGCAATTGCCGCGCTACGACGACCGTTACCCCGCACGAATGGCCAGATCACCCTACCCGGCATCCGCACGGCGGTAGAAATACGACGTGACCGTTGGGGTGTGCCGCATATCTACGCAGAACACAACGAAGATCTCTTTGCCGCTTTAGGGTATGTGCATGCTCAGGATCGTCTCTGGCAGATGGAAATGCACCGACGCATTGGTCACGGTCGGCTGGCCGAGATTTTTGGGCCAGCCGCCCTCGATTCCGATCGCTTTATTCGCACACTCGGCTTTAGTCGCATTGCCGATCAGGAGGTCAAGCTGCTTGATGACGAAACGGCAACGCTCATGAGCGCGTATGTACGTGGGGTCAATGCCTGCATCGGACATATCGGCAACCGGTTACCACTCGAATTCACGCTGCTCGGCTTCCAACCCGAACCATGGACACTGGCCGATCTGCTAGTCTGGCCGAAAATGATGGCACTCACTCTGTCAACCAACTGGATGCAAGAGCTATTGCAGGCCCAGATCGTCGCGCTGGTTGGCATCGAACGCGCTACCGCATTGCGTCCTCACTATCCAGAAGATGCACCGCTAACTGTGCCGGCCGGTACCACCTATACGCCTGATCTCGGCGCCGGGGCGCTCCAATTGGCCAGCGATGCCGCCCTGTTTACCGGTGAAAACGAGACACCCCAAGGGTCAAATGCCTGGGTTGTCGCCGGTCAACGCACCACAAGCGGTCGTCCCTTACTTGCGAATGATCCTCATCTCAACCTCTCGCTCCCCAATCTCTGGTACGAGGTGCATTTAGAGGGAGGCGATTTTCACGTTGCCGGTGTGACCATTCCTGCTACCTGTGGGGTGATCATCGGTCACAATCAACGCATCGCCTGGGGCGTCACCAATGCCCGTACCGATAATCAAGACCTGTTCATTGAGCAGTTCGATGTGACTGATCCTCGCCGTTACCGCTGGAATGACGACTGGCTCACTGCTGAGGTTGTTCAAGAGAAGATTGTGGTCAAAGGACAGGCGAACCCAACGGTGATCGATGTGCGCATCACACGTCACGGACCGATTATCGATCCGGTTGCCGGTTCGCTGCGCGGTGAACCATCTAGCGCCGACTCGACAACGCAGGCGCTAGCGCTGCGCTGGACGGCTCTCGATCCTTCGCCTACCCTCACTCGTTCCGTGCTCAAATTGAACCGTGCCCGCAACTGGGAAGAGTTTCGGGCTGCATTGCAAGACTGGGACGTGCCACCGCAGAATTTTGTCTACGCTGATATTGACGGCCACATCGGTTACTGTCTGGCCGGTCGCCTCCCAATCCGTCGTCAAGGTGACGGGATGCTGCCGGTGCCCGGCTGGAATAGTGATTATGAATGGCAGGGCTACATTCCATTCACCGAGCTACCGAACCAGCTCGATCCGCCGAATGGCGCCATTGTAACGGCCAATCACCGAATTACTCACGATAAACCTCCTACCAGTGCTCCTATTCAGGGTTTCTGGCTCAATCCGTACCGTGCCCAACGCATTCAGACATTACTCGACGCCACCAAGCAGCACGATGTTCGTAGTTTTGCCCGCATCCAGGGCGACATCCTGTCTTTACCCGGCAAAGCCCTCGTCGAACAGATGGCCCGTCTTCAGCTCGAACCGGGAATGGAGCAGCGCGTGCGCGATCTCTTCATTACCTGGGATGGTCAGCTTCATCCAGAAAGTGTTGGGGGCGCGATCTATGAAGGTCTACGCTACCACCTGCTCCGCATTGTCTACCACGAATTGCATGATCTGTTCCAGGCTTCGGCAGCCGTGGGTTCGTTTAGTGTTTTGCCCGCGAACCTCTACCTGGAATGCGCCTTACCGATGATTCTTTCCCGTATGGCCGGTCAACCACTCGAACAACCCGATGAATGGCTCGGGCATGGTCGCAGTTGGGGTGGTGTCTTACGGGCAGCCCTGGCCCGTACTGTTGCCGAACTGACCGAACGTCTCGGTAACGATCCATCGCGCTGGACGTATGGTCGCTTGCATGTATTAACCCTACGCCACCCCCTTGGCAGCGTACCCGCACTTACTCCCCTTTTCAATCGCGGGCCATGGCCAATCGGTGGTGACTTCGATACTGTTAACCACTGCTATCTCCCTCGTGATAATGCTGGGATGAAGATTACCAACGGGGTCTCGTTACGCTTTATCTTTGATCTGAACGATTGGGATAGCTCGCGGGCTATTCTCCCCGGTGGACAGAGCGGTCATCCGGCCAGTCCTCATTATGCCGATATGGTGACGGCCTGGCGCGGTGGAGCCTATCATCCGCTGTTGTGGAGCCGAGCGGCGGTCGAACGACACACCAGAGACGTTTTAACGTTGCTTGTCGAACATTGAGCGTATAGTTGCGGATGCACGTCAGCTATTCATGTTATGGTAATGGTATAAGTGCAGGCAGGTCGTACACGTCGCTTAGAAGCGGAAGAGGAAGAACTAAGAGAAGGTGCAGGTGCTGGATCACTGCTAATAGCCTGCTTTTCGTTGCTATCTGAAAAGATTTAGGATGAAGCGGAACCGCTGATGATACGATTCGTCATCACCTGATACGATGCTGCAAACAATAAACAACCTACTTTCACTGATTGCCGCCTGCACAGATCGAGCGGTCTGGTTGGTAGGGGGAGCTGTGCGCGAGCTGCTTACCGGTCGTACCCCGGCTGACCTCGACCTCGCCATCGATGGGAGTGGGCTAGCGCTTGCGCAGGCGCTCGCGCATGCCGGCAACGGTACGTTCGTCGCCCTCGACCGCGAACGTGACACCGGTCGGGTCGTCTTTGCCGACGGGATGACCATCGACTGTGCGACACTGCGGGCCGCTGATATTGTGGCCGATCTCCACTTACGCGATTTTACCGTTAATGCGCTAGCGCTACCGCTCGCGGCTGCTATAACCGGCGACTGGCGTGAGCTGATCGACCCGCTCGGTGGTCAGGCCGATCTTGCCGCCAAACGGCTCCATCCATGCTCCGCTACCAGTCTGCTCGATGATCCACTGCGGGTTGTGCGTGCCGGTCGTTTTCGGGCCAATTACCAGCTCATGCCAACCCCTGAACTGATCACTGCGGCGCGCAGCGCTGCACCATTCTTACCCAACGTAGCAATTGAACGAATCCGGGATGAACTGCTCAAACTCTGCGACGGTCTGGCAGCGGCTGCCGGCCTGCGCCTCCTCGATCAGGTTGGTGCACTAACCATCATCTTCCCCGAATTAGAAGCGGCACGCACCTGTGAACAGCCACGCATCCATTTCTTACCCGTCCTCGATCATGTCCTGGAAACGGTTGCAGCCCTTGACTGGCTGATCGACAATGGCGAACCACCCATTGCAGTACAAACCCATCCTAATCTGAGCCGTAACCTGCCGTTTGCCGATCGCTATCGTGAACTTTTACAGCAGCGACGCGGCAACGTCCGCCGCGCAGCACTACTCAAGCTGGCAGCCCTTTTGCACGACAATGCCAAACCGCAAACCAAAGTGAACCATGCGGATGGCACAGTAACTTTCTATGGACATCAGGGGATAGGGGCAGAGGTAGCTGCAACTATTGGCCAACGCCTACGGCTGAGTCGGTCCGACACCCAATACCTGGTACAGATTGTACGCGAACATATGCGTCCAGGCCAGATGCGTGGTGGCGGGCAACTGACCGAAAGGGGCATTGCCCGCTTTTTCCGCGATACTGAAGATGCCGGTCCTGATATTCTGCTCCACGAACTGGCCGATCATCTGGCAACACGCGGCCCGTGGCTCGATCCAGCAGCATGGAACGAACATCTTAGATGGATGGAAACAATGCTAGAGCACTACTGGAACACACCGACCCCACCACCGCCACCACTTATTCGGGGCGATATGTTAATGGACGCTTTAGGGATTAAACCGGGGCCGGAAGTTGGTCGCCTGTTACGGCTGATTCGCGAAGCACAACTGGCAGGGGAAATACACAACGCTGAAGAGGCTTTAGCACTCGCCCGTACAATGCAAATCCCGACGACCGAGACAGACGATCCAGATCACTGTGGCCGTCGTGGCAAACGGATCTGATCGGTCTGTTGCTGTTCATGCGCGGCGGGGCGATCATCATCAAGCAACGGCAACAGGATGAGAGTCAACACGATCATCCCAAACAACACGAACGATGGCAGAAACGACATTAGATCGTACATCGCATACCTCCCGTGAAGCTGCAACGAAAGAGTACCATGCGTTAGTATCCTAGCGGAGAGCATGCGTCAGGAGAATGACAATGATCTGATGTTTAGCTGATGGGCGCACGTAAGACGTCGCGCACAATATGTTCAAGGCGGTCAAGGGGAAAAGGCTTGGCAAGGTAGTAATCGATTCGTTGCTCACGAGCGCGCTTTTCAAGCTCAGGCGTGGCATAGGCAGTAATCATGACCACGCACGTATCAGGGGAGGTCTCTTTAATTGCCGCGGCAAGCTGTAAGCCATTCATGCCTGGCATATTATAGTCTGTGATAACGAGAGGTACACGCCGCAGCGCAATTTGAGCCAGCGCATCAGCACCACTGTGAACAGTAATAATATCGTAGCCACCGGTTAGGTCTCGCATCAAACGATGCAAAATGATAAGAATATCAGGCTCATCCTCCACCAGAATGATTGCCGGATTGCGACCGGAAACGTCGGACATACGAGAAGCTCCTTAAGCAGCCGCAAAACTTGTTCTTTATCAGAAATACCGGTTATACGTTGGCAAAGCTAGTCGTATTGTAGCACAGCCATGCATGACGGGCAAGCGATGAGCGCAGACGATCAGGAGTTTTTACCACTTGCAGTGGCTGCGCAACAGAAGTTGCCACTCCGCTGAGCTGCTACATAGGAGAGCAAGGAGAATTGTTACGCAGCGCGGTTTCTGCCGCTTCCACACGAAGAGAGGAAGTTACAGGGGTGGGAACGCTACCCTACGCAGGCTGCTGGCCTGCGCACCTAGCTAGATCACGTAGGTGAGGTTACCGTAAGCGGGTACGTGATAGCAATCCGTAGCACAACACTGGTTTGTATTGTCTGGCATCAAAGGTGATCTGAAGCTGAGAACACTGCAAAACTCTAACCGGAAAGAGTATTGCTGGAAGAAATATACGATATGCTGTATCTCAGCTCAGCTTACTCATATCGAATGTTTCAGCGACTAACGCAACTTACGTTATTATATAACATCGTATACGGAAACATGTTTGAAACCGGTCCTGTAAGGGGATCCAATACGTAATGAGTACTTATCCACCACATCTGCTTATGGGTCGACCAACATTCTTAGAGCTTGTCCGGATCATCTATTATCACCACACGACGGATGAATCTCAGCGATAGAAACAATACGATGTATGAGGAAAGGCATCGTCTCGACCCGACAAGTTTTCCACGACGATGGTTATAGAGCCGGAGATACCGAACGTCGTCGCAACTCAGGGAGAAACGACGCTTTCGGATGGCACATCGATCTGACCGAGAATGACCTGCTGATCCTCATCGCTCGGAACAGGAGATATCGGATCGACTCTTAGAACGTATCTAAAACACTCTTTTGTTACCATCTGTTACTCACTGTTGTTATTCTACAAAGAGGTGCATGATGGCTTAGTAGATTCGGTATCGCAGTAACGCCACAAGTCCTGTCCACTCTTCACATGGTACCGGTTTGAAGCAAGCTCTTAGCGAAAACACATTGCTCGTGGATCCTTATGCCTCTTTCAAGGCTGTTTGAAGAAACTACACTGCTATGAACCAACTCCCCGGCATCTTCCTGAATGTCCTTGCACCGGTGTTCCTGCTCGTGCTGATCGGTTACATCACCGGCCCTCGTCTGCAACTCGAAGCCCGCACTCTCTCACGGTTCGCCTATTTCATTCTGACCCCAGCGTTTGTCTTTTACGTTCTTAGTCAAACCCGGATCGAAGTCGGGCTGGCAGGACGTATGATCGGATTCATCACCGTCGTCTATCTCGGCTCAATTATTATCGCCTTTCTGATTGCCAGGCTTTTCAAACGCAGCGCCAAAATGACTGCTGCCTACGTTATGATCGCTGCCTTCGGCAACGTCGGCAACTTCGGCCTGCCTATCATTCAGTTCGCCGAAGGGCCAGCCGCTCTTGGGGTAGCTACAGTCTACTTTTTGGCCAATCTCGTCCTGGCTTTCATTGTCTGTGTGGGTGCGGCCAATTTCAGCCGTGGCTTCAGTCTGAGTATGGCCATTCAAGTTTTTCGCACCCCTGCGTTACTGGCCCTTCCGCCAGCACTCTTGTTCAACTGGCTTGAAATCAATCTACCACCGGTCGTTATGCGCCCGCTCGAACTACTTTCTGGTGCACTTATTCCGACGATGCTCATCGTGTTAGGTGCACAACTGGCGGCAGCCGGCATTCCACGCATCAATACCGATCTGCTGATCGCCAGCGCAATCCGCCTGATCAGTGGGCCGGTATTGGCCTTCAGCACCGTGAGCTGGTTCGATCTGCCGCCACTGGAACGTAATGTAGGTATTCTACAGGCCAGCATGCCAACGGCGGTATTGGTCAGCATTATTGCAATGGAAAATGAACTACTTCCCGAATTTGTTACAGCTACAGTCCTGTTCTCGAATCTCGTTAGCATTATTTCACTCGCATTAGTATTAGTCTTCTTGTAAACATCCTTTTGTCAAGAAACAACTGAATCAACAACTATTGCACGAACAATAACACCACCATTTGCACAATTTCGCCATATCATGTATAATTAGGATACCGAGTTCTTATTCTCAGATTGCCCAGGAGCACAGCATGAAACGACGAGAGTTTCTTCGTGGCGCCGCAGCAGGCGTTCTTGGCGGTCTTGGATTGACACTGGCTGCTTGTGGTCAACCACCGGCGGTTACCAATCCGCCAACGGCGGCCCCCCCTACCTCACCACCAGCGCCTACAGCCGCAGGCGGTGAGCAACCCACTGCCGCTGCCCCCACAGCTCAGGCCCCTGCTCAAGGTTCGTCAATGCCGGCCATCGAATGGCGGATGGGAACGAGCTGGCCCATCGCACTCGATACCATCTATGGTGGTGCAGTAACGGTAGCCGAGCGGGTAGCAGAGCTATCGAACGGTATGTTCAAAATCACGACCTTCCCCGCCGGCGAACTTTTCCCTGGCCTTGAAGTGCTGCAAAACGTACAGCAGGGGACAGTTGAATCAGGACACACTGCACTGTACTATTACGTAGGTCTTGATCCAGCGTGGGCCTTCGCCACATCGCTGCCGTTTGGTCTCACTGCGCAACAGCAAAATGCCTGGCTCTATCATGGTGGTGGTGAACAGGCGATTAACAAGCTCGGTGAGAACTTCAACGTTATCTCTTTCGCTGCTGGTAATACCGGTACCCAAATGGGTGGCTGGTTCCGCCGCGAGATCAACACCGTGGCCGACCTGCAGGGTCTCAAGATGCGCATCCCCGGTTTAGGTGCGCAGGTACTCGGAAAGCTCGGCGTGGTAACCCAAACCCTACCCGGTGGGGAAATCTTCCAGGCCCTGTCAACCGGTGCCATCGATGCGGCAGAGTGGGTCGGTGCTTACGACGATGAGAAACTTGGCCTCCCCGATGCAGCAGAGTTCTACTATGCACCGGGTTGGTGGGAGCCAGGGCCCAGTCTCCACGCTGTATTCAATCTCGATGCCTGGAATAAGCTGCCGAAAGAGTATCAGAACTTCCTCCGCGTCGCTTGTTGGGAAGCAAATATGAACATGCTCGCTAAGTACGACGCACTCAACAACGATGCACTGGAGCGCATTCTGGCGAAGGGTAAGAAGTTGCGTGTCTATAGCGATGAGATTATGAACGCAGCGCAGAAAGCGGCCTTCGAGCTGTTCGCCGAAAGTGAAGCGAAGTCAGCAGCATTCAAAGAGATCTTCCCCGGCTGGAACTCGTTCCGCCAGAAGATTCAGCGCTGGCACCAGACCAACGAGTTACCGTTTAATCTCTTCGTCAAGAATAACCCGATTTAGTTTCTCCGTCTTTTTCTGCACTTCAACCAATTACGGCAGGGGCACGGCATACCGTGCCCCTGCTGGTATCAAGATGGTTGTTCCATACAATCCACCCGCGAGAAAGCACACATACACAATGGCAGACGAATCAGCCCCGTGTGTAACGCTACACCGTCAGAGAGCGTAAAGCACGTGTCTGAACAATAATTCTCGTGTTTGAGGGTGGAGAAGTCTGCCGATTCGTATTCCAAAGTGAAGACAGGTAAGAAGGGTTCAGGTTCCCAACCCGTCCGAGATGGTATGCGAATGTAAGCGAACGATGGATTATTACCCGCTCACTGTAGAACGCGGGCTAGACGCCTGCACTAGAATAGCGATCACGGTGAGCGGGTGTATAGATGTGCGTCGGCGTATCCTGTTTTGAAGCGAATCAGTCAGCGAATATGATGACCCGTCTTCAGCAAGATATGATCACTGCCCAAACGACACTGCTGGTAACCACAGCGCCAGTTGCGGGAAGAAGATCAGAATGATTACGATTGCAAGCTGAATAGCGATAAACGGCACCACGCCGCGGTAAATATCAGCGGTTGTTACCCCCGCTGGGGCCACCCCACGCAAATAGAAGAGAGCAAATCCGAACGGTGGGGTAAGGAACGAGGTCTGCAAGTTCGCGCCGAGCAGCACGCCAAACCAGATCAGATCGAAGCCGAGTGCCTTTGCCACTGGTACGAAAAGCGGAATGACGATAAAGCAAATCTCGAAGAAATCGATAAAGAAACCGAGAAAAAACACAATGAGCATACTGACAATAAGAAAACCCCAGGCACCACCAGGTAAATTCGCCATGAGATCGAACACGAACTTATCGCCACTTAACGCTCGGAAAACCAGTGCAAAGGCGGTTGAGCCGATCAGGATGAAAATAACCATTGTGGTGGCGCGCATTGTCGCATCACACACAGCAATGAAATTCTTCCAGGTCAAGCGCCTGTTTGCTGCCGCCAGCAAAGTTGCACCGAGGGCGCCTACTGCACCAGCTTCAGTCGCTGTTGAAATCCCGAAGAAGATCGATCCGAGAACTGCGACAATTAACAACAACGGTGGAATCATCACCTGAAATACACGCTTTGCCAACGCCGCGCCACTTATCGAACGGGCGGATAACGGTAGCGCCGGGGCCATCTCAGGCTTGAGCAAAGCGACCACCCAGCAGTAGAAGGCGAGCGCTGCTGACAGCAACAATCCAGGTATTAGCGAACCGAGGAACAAGCGTCCTACCGACACACCAATCTGGTCACCGAGTACAACCAGCACCACTGAGGGCGGGATAATTTGCCCGAGCGTACCAGCGGCACAGATCACGCCACAGGCCAATTCCTTGTTGTAGCCGTAGCGCAACATAATCGGCAGCGAGATCAATCCCATTGCCACTACCGTCGCTGCCACCACACCAGTAGTTGCGGCTAACAACGCTCCGACTACCACCACGGCAATTGCCAGGCCGCCGCGAATTGGCCCAAAGAGAATACCCATTGTGTCAAGCAAATCTTCTGCCAGCCCCGACTTTTCGAGCATCGAGCCGAGGAAGATAAAGTACGGGATGGCGAGAAGTGTGTAATTCGACATCACGTTAAAGATACGTGATGGCATTGCCCGAATAATAATCGGGTCAAAAATACCAAGCGAGACACCGATGATTCCGAATACAATCGCTGTTGCACCCAACGAAAACGCGACCGGGTAGCCGATACCAAGAATGACCAGCGCCCCGAGGAACATTGTGGGACCGAGCCAATCGTACATGGATCCTCCAGATATTACAATTTTGTCTCGTGCTCTTCTTCAATATTTGATGGATCGAGAACGCCGCGGAAGGCAGCGAAGTATTTAATTGCTTCTGAAATACCCTGAATGATCAGGAGCACCGGGCTGATTATCAGAAAGGTCTTGATAATATAGCGTGGCAGACCACCTGGATCAGGCGAATTCTCGCGAATACGCCATGATTGTTCAACATACGGCAGGCCAAAATAGATAAGTAAGATACAAAAGGGAATTAAAAAGAAGAGGGTACCGATCAAATTTACCAACGCTTTACGCTTTGGTGGATAGTTACTGTAGAATACATCAACCCGCACATGCTCATTATGCTTGAGAGCATACGCTGCGCCCAACAGAAAGATCAGCGAAAAAATGTACCATTGTGCCTCGATGTAAAAGTTGGACCCCAGTGTCCGACCAATTGCCCGACCAACATAGCGGTTTGCCACATTCCAAACCCCCACACCAACAACAACTGGGACCAGGATATAGGCAATCCGCCCAACCCATTCGGTGAAGGTATCGATAATACGTGACAGTCGCAACAATGCTTGCACGTCAATCCTTCCTTCCCTTGTAATAGCCTTTACGAACACAACAAACGAACCTAGCGATTCGACACGAAATCGCTGTGAACTGTCGAAAAGGAGATGATCAGTACAACATACTTTGGGAATGTTTAACTCTTTATGGTTCAATAGTACACGGAAACAAGCATCTTGTCAAAAAATCGCAGATCACCTGTCAAGCAGGTGATCCGCGACAAATACGAGCCTCAGTCGAGCAGTTATTCGTGCGTCGCTCCCCACTTCTCCGGCGCACGCCAGAGGCTAGAAAGGATCAGATCACGCACCGACAACAATTCTTTGGGCAAGCGATCGTAGAGCTTGATAAACAGCTCCTCGTGCAACAGAATCTCCTGCTGCCATTCCGCTAAATCACACTCCATCACCTGATCAAATTGTTCGGGGCTGAAATCAAGCCCTCGCCAGTCAATATCCTCGTACCGCGGTACCCACCCGATAGGGGTTTCTACACTCACGGCCTGACCATGGGCACGTTCGATGATCCACTTTAAGACACGGATATTTTCACCAAAGCCTGGCCAGATGAACTTCCCATTCTCATCCTTGCGGAACCAGTTGACACTGAAAATACGCGGCGGGTTCTTCAGACGACGGCCAAAGCTGAGCCAGTGATTGAAGTAGTCACCCATATGATAGCCGGCAAATGGTAGCATCGCGAACGGATCGCGCCGTACAACCCCCTGCTGGCCCATTGCTGCTGCTGTCGTCTCAGAACCCATTGTTGCCGCAAGATAGACCCCATATGTCCAGTTGAAAGCCTGGTAAACCAGTGGCACAGTACGGCTCCGGCGGCCACCGAAGATAAAGGCCTCAATCGGCACCCCCCTTGGATTCTCCCATTCCGGATCAATCGCCGGATTCTGACGGGCTGGAGCAGTAAAGCGAGCATTAGGATGAGCCGCCAGTCGTCCACAACCAGGCGTCCAGTCTCGTCCTTGCCAATCGATCAAATGCGCTGGTGGTTCATCAGTCATACCTTCCCACCAGACATCGCCATCGTCAGTAAGGGCGACATTGGTAAAAATAGTATTCGCCCGACAGCTCTCCATCGCGTTGGGGTTGGTCTTGTAGGAGGTACCCGGTGCAACCCCAAAATAGCCGGTCTCAGGATTAATCGCGTACAGTTTGCCATCAGGGCCAGGTTTAATCCAGGCAATATCGTCGCCAACAGTGGTGATCTCCCATCCCTCACGTTTGAAGGCATCGGGAGGAATGAGCATCGCGAAATTGGTCTTACCACACGCTGAAGGGAAGGCTGCGGCAACATACGTTTTACGACTAGATGGTTCTTTCACACCTAGAATGAGCATGTGCTCGGCCAGCCAACCTTGCTGTCGCGCCATAACTGACGCGATGCGGAGGGCAAAACACTTCTTCCCAAGTAATGCGTTGCCGCCGTAGCCCGAACCAAAGCTCCAGATCGAACGCTCTTCAGGAAAGTGAACAATGTATTTTGTCGGATTACACGGCCATGGCACATCGGGTTGACCTCTTTCAAGTGGCATACCAACACTGTGGAGACAGGGGATGTATTCACCATCTTCACCCAGCACATCATAAATCTTCGTCGAAACACGGGTCATGATATGCATGTTCACAACGACGTAGGGTGAGTCGGTGAGTTGAATCCCAATATGCGCAATCGGCGACCCAATTGGTCCCATACTAAAGGGGATAACGTAGAGAGTACGACCGCGCATGCTGCCCTTAAACAGTTTGAGCAGAATCTCCTTCATCTCTTTTGGAGCCATCCAGTTATTGGTTGGGCCAGCATCGTCTTTTGATAGGCTGCAAATAAAGGTGCGATCTTCAACGCGAGCTACATCTGAAGGATCGGAGCGGGCGAGAAAACTGTTGGGGCGCAATTTTGGGTTGAGGCGAATGAATGTACCGGTTTCGACCAGTTTGTTACAAAGCGTGTCATATTCAGTCTGGCTGCCATCGCAGAAATGTACTTGTGCTGGCTCGCATAATGTGACGATTTCCTGAATCCATTCGCGCAACTGTTGATGTTTAAGGTATGCAGGGAACTGCATATAAGACCTTCCTTTCGCTCACGACACCATCGGCGGGCGATGTCTGTGACATCTCGAACAATTGCAATGATAACATAGTGAGCAACAAAATACACGACTGGAAATCATTACATTTCGTCGCAAGACGACAACCGTAGATACTACGATAACTTCAGCAAGGCAACAGTGGTTCATCCTTGGCAGGGCACAACACACTTCGCGATAAGCACGATAGAGCAGACAAGTGTTGAAAGGTACATACACCGCACATCGCATGTATCGGTACGAACCTGACGAGCCATCAAGGTATGATCTTCGCAGGATCGCTCCGTCGTTAATCGCTTCAGTCATCGAAGGTTACCCGAAGCTGAGCACACTGAATACCACTGCCTTCACTCCCTCTTCTGAACACCGGCGGGATATGGTATACTATGATGCCTTCAGAAAGGCAGCAGATGCTACTTACTACTCGCATAAGGAGAGGTAAACAGAGCATGGAAACAGCGCTGTACATTGCGATTTTGGTCATTAGTGCCGTGATGAGTGTGTTGGTTATCTTACAATCGCGCGGAGGCGGTATTAATCGTGACACCAGCTCGATTCAGCGCACCCGACGCGGGATTGAGAAAACGTTGTACCAGGCCACGATTGTGCTCGGTGTCACCTTTTTATTGCTCGCACTGATTACCAGCTTGCCAATTTTTAGTTAGGGTATGGCACGTCGAATTCGCTGGCAGATTGCGATTGCGCTGCTTGGAATTGGCTTCATTGTGGGGTTGTTTGGTCGTCTGGCAATGTTAAGTGCATCGACCAATAATCCCGCTCCCGGCGGTACGTACCGTGAAGCAGTGGTTGGCTCACCGTTGATGCCGATCCCACTTCTGAACGATCCGATCAATGATCCAGTAGGCCGCACGCTCATCAGTCTGCTCTTTGAAGGACTGACCCGGATTGGAGCCGATGGGCTGATCGAACCGGCCCTGGCTGAGGGTTATACCGTCGATGGAAGTGGCGAAATCTACACGTTTACCCTTCGTTCAGGTTTGCGCTGGCACGATGGGACACCGTTGACCGCTGACGATGTGGTCTTTACGCTGCGTACCCTGCAAACCTTAGATGCTGCTGGAGAACCGGCTGTCGCCAGTTTTTGGCGGACAACCCTAATTGAGCGCGTTGACACTCGTACCGTCCGATTTACGCTGCCGGGACCATTCGCACCGTTTCCAGCCCTCGCTCGTGTACCAATTCTCCCGGCACATTTGCTGCGCGATCTGCCCCCTACCGAGTGGTCAACCAGTGAGTTTGGTCAGCGCCTGATTGGAAGTGGGCCGTTTCGATTGTCGGAATTACGTCCCGATGGGGCAATCTTGACTGCCAATCCAACGTACTACAATGGCCGTCCATTCCTCGATGCCATTGAGTTACGATTCTTCAATACCTACGAGGCTGCCATAGCTGCTCTATCGCGCGGTGAAGTAATGGGTTTAGCCGAGCGCTGGGGAAGCAACCTTCAAGCCGTTGATCTGCCAGGTGAAGAACAACGTATTGTTTTGCCGCTAGATGAGTATACCCAGCTCACCTTTAATCTGCGATTACCACTGTTTCAAGAGATTCCTCTCCGTCGGGCATTGGCCCTCGGCCTCAACCGCGACGCCTTGATTGAAACGGTTATCAAAGGGTTGGCGCAACCCATCGACACACCACTTTTACCCAATAGCTGGGCTGATGATCCGACGATTCGGCAGATGCCGTTCGATCCGGTCACGGCAGCCGAGCGGTTGGCAGAAATTGATTTTGAACCGGGCGATGATGGCATTCGTCAGCGCGGACGGCAACGCCTCAGTTTCACATTACTGGTTGATCAGGATGAACGTCGTCTCGCTGTCGCTAATGCGATTGCGGAACAGTGGCGAACTATCGGTGTCGAGGTTACCGTTGAAGCGGTGGATAGCGTGACCCTGACCAACCGCCTGAGTCAAGGTGATTTCATGGCAGCCATCCATACCTGGACACGGATTGGGCCAGACCCCGATCCCTACAGTCTCTGGCATTCCAGTCAGGCAAATGGTGGCTTGAATTACGCCGGGCTTAATGACAGCCGAATTGACACGCTGTTGGAGCAGGCGCGTGCTGAACCTGAACTCGTCGCTCGTTCTGAGTTCTACCATACCTTTCAACAGCGCTGGCTGGAATTATCACCGGCGATCACATTGTACCAACCGTTGTACGTGATAGTGACAACGACAAATATCCAGGGACGTGCCTTTGCCAACCCTGATCTCGGCCCGCACATACTCTTCGGCGTCGAAGATCGTTTCCGCGATGTCTATCGCTGGTTTGTCAACAGTTTTCGCCGCCTCGAAGGTGATTTGCCGTAAATCCGCTTACGCTGGCAGACGGAGATCACGGAGATCGAACACCGGCCCTTCAACACAACGTCGCTGCCACCCTTGCCGGGTCTCGATCTGACAGACGCGACAGATACCCAGCCCACACGGCAATGACCCGGCCAGAATCACCTGAACCAGGCCGTGATCCCATCGTAGACGGGTTGTCCGTATCAGACTCGCAGCCCGGCTTACAAACAAGGAAGGTAAACCCAGTACAATCTGGTCGGCCCAACGCAACGGATTCTGATCGGTTGTCGTTGTCAGTAGATCGAATAACGCCGACGCACCGGTCGAGCTGATCTGCACTTCTACCGTCGCCGGTAAGAGAAATGGCGGTGGGACAAAGCCGTCATCACCGGCCATCAACAGCGATACATTCAGCTTTCCAGCATACCGACGCGCTAAGAACAGCAGAGCCGGCAACGTACTACCAACACCCGCCAACAGAAGAGTTTGGGTCGTTGGATTGATCGTACAGGTGTTGACAGAAGGCACACCGAGATCCAGAATTGTTCCCTCCGGCAGATCAACCAACCGGGTGAGTGTTGGGTCGCGTGGATCAATCAACAGCTCTAATGTACCACTGTTCGGATCAGCCCCGGCGAAAAAGACGGCAGACCGTGGCAGCGGATCAAGACTATGCGTTTGCCGCTGACTGATCATGGCAAACTGACCGGGACGGGCAGTGCGTGCCAGTGACGGCGCCACCAGCCGTATCCAGATCAAGTGTTCAAATTGACGGTATTCCTGAATTGTTGCGGTATAATATAGCTGCATTTTCAAACACGTATCCTGAAGCTGGTTCCACTGCATGACGTGTTCTTTACCCACTTCTCCTGTAGCGAGTGAAGAACGCTAGAGGCGGCTGCAATTGATAAATACAAAGCGCACCGGCACGACACGTTTGCCGCACCAGAAATCATACCATCGTGATGATGAGTGATCAATGTTCCAACAATCAATCATCTCATGCATCATTAGCCTGGTGGCAAAAACCGCTTGCCAGCAATGGATTGCTCAGACACATTACCATCGGCGAACTGCTGCTCCTGTGTAGCAGTCTCGCGCTCTACCTTTACACACGCTTGATTGATCTGACAGCATTCCCCATCTATTTCTTCTGTGATGAGGCAATTCATGGCGTGTTAGCGCGTGATCTGGTTGCACAAGGATTTCGTGATGCCAGCGGTGTCTGGTTCCCACCTTACTTTCGGAATGTAGAGAAGTGGAGTCTCAGCTTAAGCGTCTACCTCCATGCCTTCAGGATCATCCTCTTTGGGTTTGATCAATCGGTGTGGACTATCCGAGCTACGTCGGTCATTGCTGGATTGCTGGCGCCACTTGGTATCGCGCTGATCCTCCGCGTGGGGTACAACAGCCAACGCTGGTGGCTCGGCATACTGGTGCTCTGTATTCTGCCAGCATGGTTTATCCATTCACGCACAGCGTTTGAAACAGCGCTGATGGTGGCCTGCTACGCCGGCTTTCTCGCCTCATACGTCATCTACCGTTTTCACGATGATCGCTGGATCGTGGCCGTCATACTCTTTGGCGCAGCGACGTTTTACAGCTACGCCAATGGTCAGGGGGTCATGTTGGTCAGTGGATTACTCTTGCTGCTGAGCGATGCTCGCTACCATTTCAGCCGTTCGGCGCCGCGTCTCTGGACTGCATTTCTGATGTTGTTGCTTGTGCTCGTCCCGTGGCTGCGGTTTCGTCAACTCCATCCCGACGCCACCTTCGAGCACCTCCGTTCGCTCTACTCCTACTGGATTCTGCCCATACCCATCAGCGAAAAGATCCAACGATTTTTCAGCCTCTACCTGCAGGGGTTAGACCCTCGCTACTGGTTCTGGCCAAATACGATTGACCTCGACCGACACCGCTTCCCAGAGAGCGGTCATCTTCCGCTCGTGCTGTTGCCCTTTATCACCACTGGCCTGATCACCTGTCTGTGGCATTGGCGCAACCCAAACTATCGCATTCCAATTATTGCCCTGCTGGCTGCACCCTTCAGCAGCGCCCTGGTTGGACCAGCAATCACGCGAATGCTGGGAATGGTTGTCCCGGCAACGATTTTGACGGTCATTGGCATTGATGTTCTTCTCGATCTGTTTAACCGCTTTTGGCAGCGTCTGTTCAGTATCATGACCGGAATACTCTTGGCTGCAAGTAGCCTGGCAATGACCCAATATGCCGTCCTCGGTGGGCCACTCTGGTTTCGCGATTACGGTCTTTATGGCATGCAATACGGTGCGCAACAGATCTTCGCCGAGACTATTCCCACCCTGCTCGCCCGCGATCCCCACATTGTGCTGCGTGTCTCACCGACATGGGCGAACAATCCAAACAGTTTTGTGGGCTTCTTTCTGACTCCTGCGCAACAACGGCGGGTAGAGCTGATCAGTATCGAAGCCTATCTCTACACTGTTCGTGATCTCAATCGGCAACGCGATGTCTTTATTATGACAGACGCCGAATATTGGCTTGCCCAACAAAGTGGAAAGTTCATCATATCGCCGCCCGAACAGATCGTTCCCTACCCTGATGGACGGCCAGGGTTTTACGTGGTGCGCATGGAATACGTGGCAAACATCGAAGAAAAACTGTTCGACGGCAATCCGATGACGCTTGCCCGCGGGTTTGAAGCGAATCCGCTGGTGATTGAATTGCGCTTGACCACTCCCAAATCGCTACGCCAGGTAGAGCTGACCCTAGGTTCGATGGACCTTGATCTCACGGTGGTGTTGACAACCCCTGATGGTGTTGCGAACGTCGTGCGCCAGCAATACCGTAATCTCCCGCCCGATCCGACAGTTCAGCTTGATCTCCCTGCACCGACGACCGTGCAACAGGTACGCTTGGAAATCTTCCAGGTTGGTGTCGGCGAACCGGCACATGTCCATGTGCGCGAGATTGTCTTGCGTTGAAGGAGAATGGGAAGTTCAGGAACCTTTCGACGCTCTCAGCCAATTGTGACCGTCCATCCCCCTACGAGATAGCCTGATCACGCAACGATTCAGCAATCACTCGTCCACGACGCAGATCACTAACCAGCGCACTGGCCAGGGCAACTGCCCGTGCACCAGCCTGAACCATTGCCTGCGCATGGGCCTCTGTAGCTACACCACCCATACCAATCACCGGCAATTGCACAGCAGCAGCAACACTTGCTACCATCCGTAGCGCCACCGGAAAGATGGCCGGGCCGCCAAGTCGTCCATAGATCAACCCTCCTTCAGGGTGGGGCATACAGGCTGGCAGGCCTCCGATCAGAGCAATCGCATCAGCACCGGCAGTCACACAGGCCTGGGCTACTGCAACCGGATCGTTCAACTCACCGGGGAGACGAACGATTAGCGGCAACAGCGTCACTCGACGCACGCGAGCGACCTGTTGCTCGGCTTCAAGTGCGGAAGTGGCAGGAAGTGCTAGCTCAAAACCGGCAACACCTGGCACCTCACTCAATTCGGCAGCGACCGTTGCCGTGTCTGTTCCGGCCAGACTGACTAATACCGGCACATGGTAGGTTGCCCAACGTGGCGCCAACTGTTCACGTACCTGCTGTACGCCGAGACTGAAGCCTCCGTGGTGGTAAAGCACACCGGCTGGAGTAGCGATCAGTTGCGGTTGCCCGCGACGCCCGCTGCGGGTAACGGTTGAACTGACAATAGCGCCTAAACCGTGGTCGGCATCAGCCCGTTGTAGTCCCAGCCAGCGTGCAATCCCCACCACATCACCCAAACTACCGGCGGCTGCGATCACCGGTGAGGAGATGGTCAGAGTGTACGGATTGTGAGGTGCCAGCTCAATCATGCGCGCTGCCATAACCCAGTTCGGCCAACGCCTGCCGTGCCACTGCCTCTTCGTTCCACGGAATAGAATGATCGGCGTAGATGATACTGCCTTCGTGGCCTTTGCCTAACAGTAAGACCAGATCGCCGGGTTGTGCAGCAGCTAATGCTACCCGTATCGCCTGTGCTCGATCAGGAATGCAGAGATAGCCACTGCCCGCCCGTTTACCAGCCCGCTCGGCGCCAGCCGCAATCTGAGCGATAATCGCTTCGCGATCCTCACCACGCGGGTCCTCGTCGGTAAGCACCAGGACATCACACATTCGTCCGGCAATTTCACCCTGCATAGCCCGCTTGGCAACATCACGCTCACCGGCACTGCCGAACACAGCGATCATACGCCCGCGTACCTGGGGTCGCAACATTGCAAAAATCTGTTCAAAGGATTCAGGATTGTGCGCATAATCAACGATGACCGAAAACGGTTGCCCGGCATCAACTGCTACCATCCGGCCTCGTGGCGCTCGTACACCGGCAAGAGCGGTAGCGGCCGTATCAAGCGGAACCCCCTGCGAGAGAGCGACCGTCAGCGCTGCCAGTGCATTACTGGCGTTAAATTGACCGGGAAGCGGTACAGTGACTTCCGCTTCCCCCCACGGTGAAGACACCCGCAACGTGCTACGAGTTGGTTCACTACGGACAATGACTCCCCGCACCTCTGCGGGGGAATTAAGCGCATACCGCAATCGCACAGCATCAGCCGGAGCTGCGGCGAGAAAATAGTGATGATTGGGATCATCGGCATTAACAATTGCCCACCGTGGACCAGAACGCTCGGCAAGCAGAGCAAAGAGTTGCGCCTTATCAGCCCGATACTGTTCAAACGAACCGTGGTAATCAAGATGCTCGTGACCGATATTGAGCATCACAGCTACGGCAAAAGCACAACCGACCAGCCGGCCCCACCGTGGGGAGAGCGCATGCGAAGTAGCCTCAATAACAGCCGTATCACAGCCGTCCTGCACCATCTCACGGAGCAAGGCCTGCACCTCTGGCGCCTCCGGTGTGCTCTGGCGCGTATCGTTAGGCCATCGGCGTGATCCAATCTGGAAATCGACCGTATTGATCATCCCGACTCTCCGCCCGGCAGCGGTTAGTAGCTGAGCTGTTATATCGGTTGTCGTACTCTTCCCTTTCGTACCGGTAATCCCAATCGTGATCATGTCTCGACCGGGATAATCGTAAAATGCAGCCGCCAATGGCGCCAGGGCAACCCGACTATCGGCAACAACAACGACCGGAACCGCCGGATGGTGCGACCCGGACCAATAGCGACGATCAACCACTACCGCATGTGCCCCCTGAGTAATGGCCTGTTCAATAAACTGGTGACCATCGCTATGCTGCCCACGAATGGCCACAAATAGACTCCCCGGCCTGACCCGACGCGAATCGTAGGTGAGCGCCTGTATCGGTAATTGCGGATCGCCTATAAGCTGATATTCACCGAGACCGACCAGGAGACTGGCAAGAGATTTTGTCACGCTATCCTCCAATTTTCTGCTTTGCCAGGGGATAGAGTGGTGGCAGCAACACGAGATCGAAGGCCGGCATCAAACGAACGATGCGGCCACCAAAACCCTTTTTAAAACGATACACACCGATCAACGGGTCCTGCTGAGCAGCTTGTTCAAGCGCCGTGCGCACCGCTGCATCGTCGGCAAATGCTGCCTGACCGAGCGCATCTGGGATACCCCAAAAATCATAACCGATGCAACCGCGCTCACGTGCCCAGCGCAGTGCCTGCCATGCCAGCAAATGATTGGCGCCGCTCCGTAATCCCTCCGTCGTCGAACCACCGTAGAGGTAATAACCGTAACGCGCATCAGCCAGGATCAGATGTGCTGCCACTGGCATCGCTTGGGCTTCAGCAATGAAAAGACGGGCGTTTGGTTGATGCAATCGCCATACCGTGGCATAGTAGTCAGCACTGTGAATACTGAATGCTGCGCGTTCCCCGGTTGCCCGCATAATATCGTAAAATGGAGCGAGATCGGCTTCATTCCCCACCCGCACCGTTACTCCGCATCGTTCAGCGCGCCGAATATCGGCCCGATGACCTTTTGAGCAAGCGGCAAAGAGTGCCGATTCTGGGGCCTGGAGATCGAGCAACACAGTACTGCGTGGTTGAATGGTATCGGCGACCACAAGACGGCAATGATCAAACCAGGCACGTAATTCGGCAGCTCGCAGGTCGCGTTCGCTGATGTTTGGCTCGAAGCGGATCATAATTGCTGCCATCTGTCGGCCTACTCGTCGTAACGCCTGTATCAACAATTCATCAACGGTCGGATCACCAGAAAAGAGAGGACCGCGTGGCGTATAGCCAAAAGCCAGACCGAAAGCGCGCCGAAAGAGCACCTGGGCACCGGCCAGGATAGTACCGGCTGCATCGAATACTGCCAGGCGCCGACAATGCCAGCCAAACAGCGCTTTCATTGCCCCCCACGGGCTGGCCTGCAAGAAACTCCCATGCGGATGCGTGGCAACAAACGCATCCCAACGCACAGAAGATGGTACATCAACCCGCCACCGATCCCTCATACGCGCACCCATTGCCGTTCAGCATAACGCATGGCCGGAAACGCAATCCGTGCGGCATACTCGGTCACGGCAGCCGGCATCGCCGCTACCCCATCAAAGAGGACATTCAACTGGCTAGAATAAGCCGAAATAGCCGTAATCTTCACCTGAAGCAACGCCTCATCGAGTGGAACATAGCGTGGGGCATAGTGCTTACGACCGATCATTGCTAACCGCTGTTCAACAGCCGACGGCTGGCGAGCATACGGAAAATCTTCGTAATACCCATAGCGTACATCAGCAGCCTGCAAAACACTCGTCGCAGCGGCAAAGACTAACTGATGATCGACGTGCATCCCAACGGCCAGTGGCACATAAAATGTAGCATGCGGATAGCGCTCGACCAGCGTTGTCGTCAGACGTACCACTGCATCAATGAGCGGATCATCGGCTATCGGTGTTGCAAACAGACTCACTTCATCGGCATACACATCGGGGCAGCGATAAATTGCATCAAGCTCAGGCAACAACAGCGCATCGGCGCCAAGCACACCTAGCGCGGCGGCATCTTCAACCCGACGATGGGCCACGACAGATGATGGCGGCAATGCCCAGCGTTCGTGGAGCGATTGGGCAAATGCACTGAACCCCGCCTGAGCAGAGGGTATACCACTACAAACATTGACGACCAGCACCCGCTCGCCAGCCGCCGTCATACGCGCAATGAACCCGCCACAGGAAAGCGCCGCATCATCAAGATGCGGCGACAGCACAATGTGACGATAGCCATCAGGCAATGCCGTGGCCTGATCGGTAATAAAGGCCATACTTCCTCAGAGGGTATCAAGGTCGAGTTCGGCGAGTGCATCTTGGGCAACCTGAGCACGCACCTCATCACGAGAACGGGCAATCCGCTGGAGAATCCGTCGCGCATCAGCCCCACCAACCTGGCCTAACGCCCAAATTGCAGCCAGAGCAATTTCGGTATCCTCATCATCGACGAGCGGTAACAATGCAGGCAACAATTCCCGTCCATCTTCACCGATCTCACCAACTGCCCGTGCCGCCTCGTAACGCAACGATGGAGATGGACTTTGCAGCTCGCGCAAGATATACGGGAACCATTGGCGCCGCATTGAGCGCCCCATTGCCAGCACCGCACTCTCGCGCATGTAGATGTCATCGGTATTGTAGGCACGGTCAACCAGTTCCTGCGCTGCTGAAGACTCGGCAAAATAGCCTAATGCCTCAATTGCCCGACGCCGTACCTCAAAGGGCTGATCAGGATCGGTAGCCGCTTCAACCAAGACATCATGCAAGCGCTGACCTGCACTGAGCGACAGATCACCGATCTCAGCACGGTAGGCAAACCGTGCCAGACTGAGCAGCGCCGCCGCTCGCACTTCACCTGCCGGGTCGTGGAGCATCTGGATCAACCGATCCATCATCTGCTCATGGTCGTCTTCCCATAATCCTTCAATAGCAAGCACCCGAATTTGAGCGTCCTGATCGGCCAGACATGCCCGAAAGACCGGCCGGTAATCAAGCTGAATCTGTTCTTCGGCCAGCTCAGCTAGTAAACGCATAATATGGCGTCGGCGATCCAGACTGAAGCGCTGCCACTGCTCCCAAAAGATGTATACGCTCTCTGGCCCTAAATTAGCCAGCAACTTCAGATCGAGGCGCGTCGGAGCCTTCTCCATCGTATCGAGTTGGGCAACACGCTCAGCAAAACTCAGAGTCATGGTAAACCTGCCCAGGGAAACACGACAAAGCGACGATGCAGAGCCAACGCCCTTCATCGTCGCCAGTCATACTTACTCATCTTCATCAATATACCGACCACCCCGCCGTCGTAAAGTGGGTTGGATTGGCAAATCTTCCTCTACATCTACATCCTCTGCTTCGGTCTCGGTTCGTTCCACTTGCGGCAGAGTGAAGAAATACGTTCCAGACGCTGAAGGATCGGCTGTCATCGCCGAGTGGCTATCGAGCAACGCTTGCAAAAACGAGCGTGATGCCGGACGTAGCACGTTATAGGCAACGTATATATCATTAAACGTTACTCGATACACCGGCTGCTCACGGCTACCACCCCGCTCGCCCATCGCCTCGCAAACGTGTTCGAGTATCATCTCGGCCTTCCGCCGTTCACTCATTGGGAACGCCTTCAGATTTCGCAATTTCCCATAGCGATTCTGGGTCGGCAACAAATCCTCATCAACGGCACAGTAGAAGGTGAGATTGGCAAACGCAAACCGGTTCTTCTTCTCGTCAAAGGTCAGCAGACGATCCGTCGTCTCACCACCCTCCTCGTAGCTGATGGTAAAGACATTCACCGCGTTAGTCCGACTAATCGTGATCAAAGCGCCGGGTACAAGATACTCGCGGAAGAAATCTTCCAGCCCTTGCAACCAACCACCACGATTACCGCTCGGATAGCGCACTTCAACCAGATACGTTCCGAAATGTTGTGGTGAATCAAAGCGAAGAACCGCACTTCGTTGATCAGGGAAAACCGGTTTCGGCAACAGGGTCGCCAACGCAGCATCTAGCGGAAGCACCCCGTATTCCCACTCAAAGAAGGTTAGCAAGCGAGTCACACTGCCACTGGCCTGAATAGACTCCACACTTTGATCAGCCAGACTATCATCAAAGCCCTCGATCAGATACGAGGTCAGTTGGCCCATCTCGGATGCTTTTACCCGCTTAGAGCCAATGGCTGGCAAACCCTTCGTTGACCAGATATTTGCGCCTTCCACTCCTACGAATTCAAAATCTTTTTCACGCGACAGGCGATAATTCAACGAAAAGCGAAAACCCTCGTAATCAGGTTGGCGTGGATTGTGGTAATACAGATCGGCAATGATCTCGGTATCGAGCAATGGCTCATTGCGTTCGAGGATGTAGTCGCGGATCTTGCGCAGATCGTTCTTACCAAAGCTTACTAAGCTCGTTTCCGGATAGTGCAATCGCCCAAAGCTGACGATCCGCCGGAGTGGGTCTTGAGCCAATCGCTCGGCTAGAATGCGCTCTAGAGCAGGGCCGTGCTCGGCCACGATCTCTGCCGGTGAACGGCTCAGATCAATGGACAAGCCGTCAACGGTCAGCACTGTCGAACGCTCACCGGTAGCCGACGCGGCAACCGGCGCTGCCGAGGGTTCCTCAACAACCGTCGCAACCGGCTCTTCAACATCAGTTGGTGGTACCACTGCCACTCCTGGCTCTTCACCAACCGGCGCCGGGCCTGCCCCCTCAGCAACTGGCTGCTCGACAACAACCGGTGTCGTCGCACCAGCTTCCTGAGATTCGGGCTGAACTACCGGCTGTTCATCCATCTGCGTAGCCGCCACTAACCGGGCCTGTTCGAGCCAGTAGTCTGAAATATAGACCGGTTCCACCGTCGTAATTGCCGGACGCGACGTAGATACAACAACGCTTAAATCATCAATCGGTAACGGATTCTCTGGCTCATAGAGGCGCTGTTTAAAGGTATGCGGATCGGTAGTATCACGGGGAATATACCGTCCCTGACGAGAGGTCACAAAAATAACTTGACCGTTGACCTCCTCGCGGGTGAAACGCTCATCAGCGGCCAGAGCTGCTTCCAGTTCAGCCTGCACACTCGCCGGATCGCGTTGTAGACGAGCGGCAAAGAATGCGACCAGATTACTCAGCGTCTGCCGAATAGGGGCATCAATGGCGAAAAGAATTCCCTGTGCGGTCATCAGCCGCCATACTTCATCGGCCAGTGTTGCTGTGGTGGCAGTCATTCGCCCTCCTCCGTCACCAGCTTGCAAAGAATTTCGAGATAGTGCAATAACAGGTCTCTCACATCTTTCGGTTCACCGCTTGCCCGAAGCCATTGGAGTAAGCGGTCGATGGCGGTATCGCCAAAAATGATCGTCTTTGCGTCCATCATGCCCCCACAAGCTTCAACTCATAGACAACAGGAAACAGAGAGGCGGGACTTGCCTCCCTGCTATCCGTAGGGTGTACGATATAGCTCACTGTATTGTATCATTGCTCAGCACGACATGCAAATAGGAGATCGTGCAGGGAGGGATTTTCAGCGTTCTCATACCGATCCTGTTCACGAAAACCGTGTCCTGGTGCGTGGGCATCTGGATCACCCCCCTTCCCTCCGTAAGCGGGGGGTACTAGCAGCGCTGGCAGGATGATACACGGCTTACACAGACAGGATTGGCATCAGATACGGGCCTCATTGCGGCCACCTGGGTACGCGGGCCTCCGGCCCGCGTCGTGTGATGCACATGTAGTTCCCATCGGTTGACACATTAGCCTACCATCACCCTCCAGGTCCCGATCCACCACCATCTCCTCTGTGCGGGGGTACAGGTTGCGAACCTGCCATACGCTAACGGTATGATCGACGAGAGAAGAGAGGCATATCAGCAAAACTAATCTGACAAGCTATCGAGGGCCATAGCTACAGCACCGATTGCGACACTGTCTGGCCCTAATATCGAAGCCACGACCGGTACCGGACGAGCAAACTGGGGAGCGATGAAATGATTTACCCTGGAGGCAATTGCTTCGACGAAACTATCGCCGCCAATACGCACCACAATGCCACCTAAGACAACGATTTCCGGATCGAGTAACGCAATAATCTGCGCAATCCTGGTAGCCATCAAATCAACGGTATGCTGAACAACCTTACGCGCCACCGGATGATCACTGAAAATATCTTCCAGGCGACTGGTGGTTAGACCGGCAGCGGCTGCCCGTCGGAGCAATCCACCAATAGAGACCAATTCCTCTAGCGTTTCCGGACGACCATCACCATCCCAACCATGACCTACGACCGCATGCCCAATTTCACCTGCCATGGAATGAGCACCATGGTAGAGACGACCGTTCAATACCGCTCCACCGCCCACACCACTGCTCAGGTGAACGTAAAAAAGATGCTGACACCCCTTCCCAACACCAAATACGGCTTCACCGAGTGCGATCAGGTTGGCATCGTTGTCGATCAGAGTTACGGTGTCGAAGGCCTGTTCAAAGCGTTCCTGGAGCGGATAGTTTTCCCAGCCTGGTCGACGGGGCGCTAATCGAACGGTGCCATGCCGGAGATCGACCGGGCCACTAAAGCCTACGCCAACCCGTACCAGCCGATCAGTACCCACACCTTCCTGAGCCATCAAGCCACGGGCCAGCTCGATGACACGATTCACTGTTGTGTCCGGGTCTTCGTGTTCGGCCAATTCCATGGAAGCATTTTGATAGGTGTGGTGCTGTAAGTCAACTAAGGCAACCCGCAGGCCGTAGCTGCCCAGATCGATACCAAGAATATACCCTTGATTGCCGAGAACGCCCCACAGGTTCT
The DNA here is from genome assembly GCF_000735195.1 of Chloroflexus sp. MS-G. GTDB lineage: Bacteria > Chloroflexota > Chloroflexia > Chloroflexales > Chloroflexaceae > Chloroflexus. The sequence goes on along the minus strand of NZ_JPIM01000035.1, from coordinate 874 downwards.
GCGTCAACCGTTCACCTATCAGGGTAGGCAGATCTTTCATAGGGGTGTTCCTCTCTGAATATAACGTATGTTCGGCACCAGTGTTGTGAGATTATAACACATCCTGATAGTCTCGCACAGAACGACGTGGTTTTGGTTCAGTAACAAAGAGCAGGATGGCAATAACTCCTAGCACCGCAGCAGTGATCCGCGACCATGACCACCTTGGTTCAGAGCAATCAGTACACGTGCTCACGTTGACTGCCGGTGGAGTAACGGTTGGCGACGCAGTGGCAGTTATCGTCAGGTAACCGGGCAACGGCGAACGGAGTGCTAACGAAAATGGAAGCCGTTCGGTAGGCCGTGAAAATGCTAATGGCGAAGGCAATATGCTATCGGTCGTGGCAGGCATTTGCAGAGAGAGGTTGATCTCGTGCCCAGGGTCGGTTTGCGGAGAAGAAACTGTGAGTTGGCGCCAGACGATGCTATCAATCTCTGCTGCAGAATAAGAAAATGTGTCGATCGCGTTTCCCGTTGGATCGTGCAGGATCACCGTATCACCGCTGTTGTTCAGAAAAGAGCGCGTGATCGGAATACGCACCGTTGCTCCTGCCGCCAGGGATTGCTCAGAAATCAGGCGACGTTGTCCACTATTATCGGTAAAGAACCATCCTTGCAGGTCGATGGGTTGTGCATATTGGCTACGGAGTTCAATCCACTCGTGTTTTCCCGTTGCTGGCGCCGGTAAGAGTGCATTGATGATCACCACACCACTAGGCCAAGCCGTTGGCTCAGGAGTCGGCAATACGGTCGGCGTGCGAGTCGCGGTTGGTGTCTTCGTGGGCTTTGTTGTGCGGGTTGCGGTTGGTGTCTTCGTGACTGTTGGTGTTCGGGT
>NZ_JPIM01000034.1 GCF_000735195.1 Chloroflexus sp. MS-G | reverse complement strand
GAACCTCCGGCCCGCATATTATAGACAAAGGGCGGTATCTTGACCGCCCCTCGTGTAACATATCTCTTTAACCGGTGCAATGCCTGCCCGACCAAATACGTCTGTCCCCCTTCGAGAAACCAAATACACCCTTACGGCAACGGTCCGGCTTGGGGCGGCCAACCACGAGCAAAATAATCGCCCATCGTAATCACAAACAGAATAATCAGCCAGACAAACGCACCTGCCGCATACACCTGCGTAATTCGGGAACTCACCTTCACGTGCATAAAATAGAGCACGATCAGTACCGTCTTGGCAATCGCAATCGTCATCGCAATCGTGACGGCCAGCCAGCCCGGCATCTCGATCAGATTCTTCTCAACCCACCAGGCAGCGACGGTCAGCACCATAAGCACCATCAGCGCTGCGAAGACTCGATAGTAGGTTCCCCGCGAAATATGGGCATGCCCGGCGCTGTGGTGATGAGCAGTATGATGTACGTGTTGCTCGGCCATCGCAACCTCCTAAACCAGGTAGAACAGTGGGAAGAGGAAGACCCAAATGATGTCGATCAGGTGCCAGTAGAGACCGCCAATCTCGACCGGTGTGTAATACGTCGGCGAGAACGTATTCCGTAACGCCATCACCGTAATCGTACTCATCACCCCCAGGCCAATGATCATGTGAATGGCGTGCAGACCGGTCGCGCAAAAGTAGAGGAAGAAGAAGAGCTGATGTCCAGACTGCATCAGACCAGTCTTGGCTGCTCCATGTCCATGACCACTGCTCGTTGCTCCATGCTCGCTCGGAAACATGAAGTTTCGGCCCGGCACCAGACACTCGTGACTCTCATGCAAATCACTACCGGTAATCCAACTGATTGGATCTTTAGCGCCAGCGCAGTGGGCAAACTTTTCACTATACTCGTAACCCTTAATGAGCAAGAAGGTTAGACCAAGTATCATGGTCAACACGAGCATAGTCAGTAAACGCCGCTTGTTTCCCTCCTCGGCGGCATTTACTGCTAGTGCGACCGTTAGCGAGCTTACCAGCAGCACAACCGTATTTACCGCTGCAAGCGGCGTATTCAGCATAGCCGCCGCCTCTTCCCACGCTTCAGGGAAGGCCCAACGGTAGACGATGTAGGCCATGAAGATACCACCGAACAACATGATTTCGGTGACGAGAAAGGCCCACATGCCTAGCGTGGCTGCTTCTTTCTGCTGTTCTGGTGTCTCGAACTGATGTTGCAGTTCGGGACCGTGAACATGCACATGTGCCTCTTCATGAGTAATCGTTGCCAACGCTCTCTCCTCTGCCTTAACCTGTCAATGTCACTGCCGACAACTGTTACCACGCTGAACCTGACCAACCAACCTCGACAACCACGAACCCTGCTCTAGAGCGGCGAACCCGGTCGCCATGATGCTGCATCGCGCTCAGCCGCTTCAGGCGGGTACGCATACGCCTCTTCGGTTACGATTGGTGTCTTGTCAAAATTATAGGTGGGTGGCGGCGACGAAGTCTTCCACTCAAGTCCGGTTGCGCCCCACGGATTATCACCGGCAATGCGACCCTTCCGCAATGAGATACCCAGGTAAATCAGTGGCACGATGAACCCAATCGCCAGAATACTCGCCCCAGCAGTGCTCATCACGTGCAGAACCTGGAACTCTGGCGGATAGACATGATAGCGCCGCGGCATTCCCAGATAACCGAGAATAAACTGCGGGAAGAAGGTCATATTGAAGCCAACAAAAATGATCAAGGCTGCAATACTACCCCACGTCTCGTTGTACATCCGTCCGGTCATCTTCGGCCACCAGAAGTGGATTCCACCCAGGTAAGCCATAATCGTACCACCTACCATCACATAGTGGAAGTGCGCTACCACGAAGTACGTATCGGTCACGTGCAGGTCAACCGCCGTTACCCCAAGGAAAATACCGGTCAGACCACCGATCACAAACAAACCGATGAAGCCCAACGCATAGAGCATCGGTGTGCGATAGCTGATCGAACCCTTGTACAGCGTTGCCGTCCAGTTAAAGACTTTAATGGCCGAAGGAATAGCCACCAGCATCGTGATAAACGAGAAGATCAGCCCTGCGTACACCGACTGGCTACTGACGAACATGTGGTGACCCCAGACCAGGAAGCCCAGAATTGCGATGGCGATACTCGAAAAGGCAATGAACTCGTAGCCAAAAATACGCTTGCGCGAGAAGGTACTGATCAACTCACTAATGACACCCATCGCCGGCAAGATCATAATGTAAACCGCCGGATGTGAGTAAAACCAGAACAGGTGTTGGAAGAGCAGCGGATCACCACCAAGTGCCGGATCGTAGATACCTACTCCCCACAAGCGCTCAACGACGACCAGCAACAGGGCAATCCCCAATACCGGCGTAGCCAGAATCTGAATAATGCTGGTCGCGTAGTTCGCCCAGATGAACAATGGTAAGCGGAACCAGGTCAAGCCCGGCGCCCGCATCTTGTGGATGGTGACGATAAAATTGAGTCCGGTCAGAATAGAGGAGAACCCCATAATGAATGCACCGGTAATCGTCATCACCACATTTGAGTTTGAGTAGGTTGAACTGAATGGCGTATAGAATGTCCAACCGGTATCAACCCCACCAAACACAGCAGCGATCAGGGCAAACAGACCACCGATCATGTAGAGATACCAGCTTAGCAGGTTTAAGCGCGGGAAAGCCAGATCACGGGCGCCAATCATCAACGGCACCAGAAAGTTCCCCAGCACGGCCGGGATCGACGGGATCAGAAAGAAGAAGACCATGATCACGCCGTGCAACGTAAACGCCCGGTTGTAGACATCAGACGACATCAGATCGCCCTGCGGCGTAATCAACTCGACCCGCACTAATGTGGCGGCCAGACCACCGAGCAAAAAGAAGAAGTTGATCGACAACAAATAGAGAATTGCGATCCGCTTGTGATCAACTGTCAGCAACCATGACTTGAGCCACTCGGTAAAAGTTCGCGAGTTGTCGCGAATATAGCTGCTCTGTGGAAGAGAAAGCGTCGCCATAGGCTTAATTCCCCGTATCTGCTAATGACTTAATGTACGCAATCAACTGGTTGAGTTGATCTTCACTGATCTGCCCTTGATACGACGGCATTACCGGTGCATAGCCGGCAACAATTTTTGCATTCGGGTTCAGAATCGATTCGCGCAGATAATTCTCATCGGCGGTCACCGTCGATCCATCGTTCAGCTTTTCGGTTGCCCCGTACAGACCCTTTAAACTCGGTCCTACCCCACCACCGGCCATCGCATGGCACCCCGCACAGCCGAGGTTAGTGAAGAGCTGAGCACCGGCGGCAGCCATTGGATCGCCAGGGCTGGCAACCACTGTTGGCCGACCAGTATCAATTGAACCGTCCGGCAAGATGACTGGACCAGGGGTAGCCAGCCAGCGTTCGTAATCAGCCAACGGTAGCGCTACTACACGCCCGATCATCAGCGAGTGCTCGGTACCACAATACTCTGCACAGAAGAGGTGATATTCACCAGGCTTCGTCGCCTGAAACCACATGACCGTATACCGACCAGGTAGCACGTCTTGCTTCACGCGGAATGCTGGAATGTAAAAGCTATGGATGACATCCTGTGATGTCATAATGAGCTTGACCGGCTGCCCAATCGGAACATGCAGTTCATTATTCTCACGCTTCCCATTCGGATGCTGCACATGCCACATCCATTGCTTACCGATCACGTAGACATCAAGCGTGCGCATTGGAGGCGTTCGTATCTGGACATAGAGAAATGCACCCCAGAAAAAGACCAGCATGACCAGAATGAGCGGAATAATGGTCCAGGTCAGCTCTAACTTTAAATTGGAATTAACAGGATTGCTCCGGTCAACTTTCTGACTGCGATGATAGCGAACGATGAGATAGAGAATGACGAACGGTAACACCCCAGCAAAAATCAGACTCAGGGCTACCAGGAAGAAGTAGAGCTGATCAACCTGCGTTGCAAAGGTTGATGCCTGATCAGGAAATAATGGAAAATCGCGCATACGTTCGTCCTGTCTGGAGGCGCATTCCTGCCCCGGTTACTACTACCATCAAGCTGGCACCGATTCGCGTGGTGGCGGTAGATGACCGCCAGGTGTCGAGCGACTCAACGTCACAATGAGCGTAATAATCCCGATAACGGTAAGCACACCGGCAATGCGGATAATCGTCATAATCGTCGGCGTGTACTTACCGGTAACAGGGTTGTACTGATAGCACAGAAGCAGGATTTGGTCGATGACGTTCCCGACCTTTCCGGCTGACGCCTCGACCAGACCCAACCTTAGATCAGATGCGTTAAACTCGATCCCGAAGAAGTAGCGAGCAGTTTTTCCTTGCGGCGTTAGCACAACAAAACCGGCAGCATGGGCATACTGATCAATGGTTTCATCGTAGTAATATTTGAAACCAATTGCATCGGCGACCCGCCGAATCTGCTCTTCACTTCCGGTCAGGAAATGCCACCCTTGCTCAGCACCGGCCCGCGCATAGCGCTGCAAGGTTAAGGTCTTAACACCCGCCGCCATCATCGGTGTTTCGAGTGGATCAATACTGATGTTGACCACCTGAAAATCCTGCCCGGCAGTCAGCGGTACCTGCTGTAGCGCCGCCAACACACCTTCACGCACAAACGAACAGAGCATTGGGCACTCGTAATAGCTCATCACGAGCACCACTGGCTGACCAGTAGTAAAGAATTGCCCCAGGCGAACTTCAATGCCCTGCTCGTCGATAAAACGGGCATCGAGCGGAACCTGTTCACCCATCCGCTGCTCGAAGGCAACGCCATCTGCCGGATTCGGCTTACCGCCCTGGGCTAACGCGACCGCAGGCATCCACAACAGGACAGCAAACCAAGCAACGAACGTTATCCAATACCGGCGTTTCATCACACCATCTCACGATCTAGGATGATGAAATTCATCACTTCACCGCATCAAAACCGTGCTCAAGCAGCAATTCCATCGCACGCTCAATCGGAATATGAGCACGACCGGCTCGTTCGTTGACCCAGCCATAGCTTTCGAGATGTTCGTTAGCTTCCGCGATAATCCGATCACCGTCAATCCGCGGATTTTGTTCGAGGCGTGGCGCTGGCGGCAATTGCAATTGCGTCGCCTCACTACTTGAAAGTGTGTTGCTAGTGTCGGCGACCGAACCAGCGGTTACTGCCAGGACGCCTGCCATCAGCACGAAGGCGAGAATCAACACGCCGGCTACCATCACCACACCCCAGACGATCGGTTGTGACCGCGCATCACTCACTTCGTGATTCAGCGCCAGACTCTCGGCAGAAGGCCCTTCACTGTGAACGTGAGCATGACTCATAGTAACGTCTCCTCTAGCGATGGCACACGAAGCAGTTGGTCAGGCGGCCATCGGTAGGAATCTGGTATTCTTTCACCAATTGCTGCCGTTCGGCCAACGAGAGCGAATTGACATCCCACTCCATATTGAACACCTCTTCACGCGGGCGAATGTGGTCTTCAGGAGCGCGATGACAACCGAGACACCATCCCATATACAGTGGTTGAGCTTTGGCCGCTAACTGTTGCTGATCGATCCGACCGTGGCACGAACTACAACCAATTCCCTTGGCAATATGGATCGAATGGTTGAAGTAGACAAAATCAGGCAAGTCGTAGATACGGTTCCAAACCACCGGCTCGCCAGTCTGATAGCTGGTACGAACTACTTCCAACAAGGGGCTGGTTGTCCAAACCTGGGAATGGCACGACATGCAGGTTTCGGTTGCCGGAAAGCCTGCATGAGCAGCTTTCTCGACTGTAGCGTGACAATACCGACAGTCGATCTTCAACTCGCTGACGTGATGCTTATGGCTAAATGGAACCGGCTGTGCTTTGGCCACCCCTACATCAGTATACCATGGCGAGAGGTAGAAACCGACCATCGCCGCAATCGTCCCTACTATCAGCATTACAAGGCCAAAGAGACTGGCCAGGAAGATCGCATTTGCATTACGCGGAAAGATTTGGGCAGACATACGTCGCGTCTCTCACTCTCTAGCCTAGCGACCGGCTTTAACTCGTTCCAGCTCAGCCTCACTTAACAAAGCGACATCGGTATTCTGGCTCAGTTGCAGGGCACGAATATACGCCGCAATCGCCCAGCGATCTTCAGGCGGAATACGGGCCGCATAACTGTACATTCTGCCAATACCGTTCGTGATCACATCAAAGAAATAGCCGATGGGCACCGTGCGCAATCGATCTTGATGCAAACTTGGTACCGTCATTGGTCCGCGATAAGCAATCACACCTTGACCATCACCGACCAATCCATGACACGGAGCGCAGAAAGCGTTGTAGCGCGACTGTCCGTGGGCAAGCAGGGCGGCATCAAGTTTGATCTCTGGTGGTAACTGATCGGCCAGTTGACCCTCGACCCGGCCAGTCATTAATGGCGAGTTGGGGTTATAACTGTTCAACGGCACCGTATTAGCAGGCGGCGGCTGCATTGCGCGCCCATCTGGAAAGAAATTGCTCACATCATTCGGCTTATATTTAGGCTGGTCATACATGTCAACGTGACAGGCAACCAGCACCAGGCAGAGCGGCAACCAGGCCAGCCGCACTACCCGAGCCAGAATTGATTGACGAATAGAATACTTCATACGCCAATACTCGTTTCTAGCACCAGCCAGCTTTCCCTGGCCGATCTGCTCTTACCCTGCACTGTGCCCACCATCAAGCCCTTCACCGAGGTTGCGCACCCGTGCCAGGTAGCTTGTACGCGGCTTGAGATTCAACTCATCGAACACGGTGTAGTTGTGCGGCTGCTTCTTAATCTTAGCCACGCGGCTATCAGGATCATTGATATTGCCAAAGATAATCGCCTCGGTCGGACAAACTTGCTGACACGCAGTGACTACCTCACCATCGCGAATAGGCCGATTACCTTCGACCTTCGCCTTGATCCGTGCTGCGCTGATCCGCTGTACGCAGTAGCTGCACTTTTCCATCACACCGCGATTACGCACCGTCACTTCTGGGTTGCGCATCAGCTTCAGACTCTCGCTGGTCAGGTCGCTATACTGCAAGAAGTTAAACCGGCGCACCTTAAAGGGACAGTTGTTCGAGCAGTACTTCGTTCCAACACAGCGGTTGTAGACCATGTTGTTGATACCTTCGGCATCGTGAACAGTAGCAGCAACCGGACAGACCAACTCACAGGGCGCCTGTTCACAATGCGCGCAGGTCATTGGCATTAAGTATGCTTCGGGATTGTCGAGGTCCTCTCCAGCGTAGTAGCGATCAATGCGGATCCAGTGCATCTCACGTCCACGAGCAACCTCCTCTTTGCCAACAATAGGAATGTTATTTTCAGCCTGACAGGCGATCACACAGGCATTACAGCCGATACACGCCGACAGGTCAATCACCATCCCCCACTGATTACCGGTGCTGTAATCATAACCAGGCAACGATACCGGTAGCAATGACTGATACTTCGGCTTCCGCTCAGGCGAACCGTACTTCTCGGCATAGATCTCTTTAGCGATATACTTGGGGTCTTCCTTGAAGCGAGCAAATTCACCGGCGCGCACCACATCACGCCCTTCGAGCGTCCAGTGATCTTGGGTGCTTACCAGCAGATAACGTTCGTTGGTTGCAGCTACACCGACTCCGGCAACCAGCCACGGTGCAGCACTTGGGCGCAAACGATAGGTATTAAAACCGGCGCCCTCTGCCACGCGACCACCCTGCTGCCGACCATAGCCGAGGGTCACCGTGATGGTATCTTCCGCATGACCGGGTACGATCCAGATTGGGAGTCGTAGTGTGCCAACCGGTGTGGTGACATCGATCATGCGGCCGTTCTCACCGGTCAGCCGTTCCAGCGCCTGTTCACGAGCCCGTCCGGGAGCAGACAGGCTATTCGGATCGAAAGGTAAATTGAGCAAACGAATTGCGGTACGTGGACTGACCAGCGCCGCATTATCCCACGTCAGTTTCGTCATTGGACGTGGCAACTCTTGCAACCAACCGTTATTTGCGAAGCGACCATCCCAGATCGCCGGATCAGGCCGGAAGATCAACTCCAGACCGGCTGATGGCGCCGGTGCTTCAAGCCGCAAGCCATTGACGAGCGACACCTGAACCGGAGCGAAGCGCGAACCTTCGACAATACCTGAGCTAAGTGCGCGCTTGAAGAAGTCGTCGAATGCAGCATCTTCGAGACCGGTTTGCTGCTGCCAGTACGCACGCACAATATCGTAATCGGTTACCCCGATATTGCCGTTCAGGGCAGCCACAAGTTCATGTGCCGACCGCGAGCTGTATAGAGGGCGGATCAGCGGCTGAATAATCGTTGCTGTGCCGTCATAGGCACGCGCATCTGACCACGATTCAAGAGGATGGGTTAGCGGGATAAACCACGTTGCCAGAGCTGCCGTCTCATCTTCATAAGGATTGAGCACAACAGTCTGTTTTGCTTGCCGCATTGCCTCGGCAAAACCCAGATCAGCCGGTGCGGTGAAGACCGGATTACTATCGATAATAACCAGCAACTCGACGCTTCCGGCCCGCAAATCGTTCACCAGGGTCAGCAGGTCTTGGGGATCAGATGGTTGCGCAACCGGTTCTGTATATTCAACAGTTGTTCCCACAGCACCAAGCTGAAGATTTATCGCATGAGCGATGGCGTGCACAACCGGTGGCTGTTCTTCCCCGACTATAACGACCGCCCGCGAGCCAGCTCGCCGCAAATCCGCTACAACAGCCGATACCCACTGCTGCTGCTTCTCGTTCAGACCAGTTGCCGGTGCAACCGCAGCGACCCCCAACTGATTTGCCACTGCTGCTGCTAATTGCCCAATCATACCAGCCGAGACTGCCAGCCGATGATCAGCAATTGCACCGGTTGGTGAAAACACCGGCTCAGCCACATACAAACGACTCATCGTGTCGGTCTCGGCGCGAACCCGTCGCCGCTGCATCAAATCGTGGGCATAGCGTACCCGACCAGGCCCTTCACTAACAAAATCAGCATCGAGCGCCAGCACAACATCAGCCTGCGTAAAATCGTAGCGAGGTTCATACGGCGCCCCAAACGCCAGCTTTGTACCGGCATACGTATTGCTGCGCCCTACCGGATCATACTGAACCCAACGCGCTGCTGGAAACGTCGTCAGCAGTTCGTTCAACTGCGCCCGCAGCGTTGGTGACGTGATTGTTGGCGTCAGTACCCGTAACCCCTGGCCTTGCAAAGCACGTTGCACCTGCAACATTTCGGTAATTGCCGTCAGGAATGTCTCCCACGTGCTCAGCAAACCGCTACGCCGTACCGTCTCAGGGCGATCAGGATCGTAGAGAGCCAGTAATTCGGCCTGGGCAAATACATCGGTTGCGCCCAGACTGGCCGGATGAACCGGATTCCCTTCGATCTTGGTTGGACGCCCCTCGTTACTCTTCACCGTAACCCCAAGCGCAAACCCATCGAGGGTCACGGCAGTAGCGTAGTAGTTGGGAATACCCGGAATCTGATCACGCGGTGCACGGGCAAAGGGCGCAACCTGCTCTTGCGGTTGTTTGATCGCGAAGGTGCAGCCAGAAAGACCGGCAAGCGCCAACGATGCTCCCATCAGTTTGAGGAACGAACGACGTGACACCGGATCGCTCAACTCACTCGCACCCTGGGGAAATTCACGGGCGAGCAGTTCGCGGAAGGCCGGCGTATCGACCAGTTGATCGAGCGAACGCCAGAATTGCTTGCCGCGCACTTGCTGTAACTGGGCGCGGACAGCCTCGATCTCAGGCTTGGCAGGGTGAAGATTCATCTCACTCATTGGTGTGGCCAGACTAGATACGTAGCGGTTCCAATCCCGCCCTCAAACTTGTGAATTCGGGCACATTCAATCACTTGTGATTATAACAGAAAGCTAGCCCATCAATGCTGACAAGCTGATACTTGTCGTGTCTAGGTTTGGTATCTAGCAGGAATAGCGTAGTTTACAGTTTTCCAAACCAGACATGATGCTTACAGTATGGGTATTATTGTTGCGAGCTAACTACCGAATTTATCGCCAGTTTCGGCGTGATCTTTGTGCCGACTTGTACAATTATAGTAGCATACCTTGCAGAAAACGCGCAACATGAACAAGCCCTGTGCAAGCCATCTCACAATCTATTGGCTGCACAGGTCTGTGAGAAATTACTTGCCAGAATTGTCAGGCAGTGGCTGCAAATACCCGATAGGACTCATCGAGCAATTCGATAATATACCGCACCTGAACATTCTTTCCGCGGCGGCGTAGTTCTCCCGCTAATTGCAATGCGCAGCCAGGGTTTGCTGTGGCGATAATCTCAGCACCGGTGGTAAGGGCATTATCAATCTTGCGGGCGCCAAGACTCATCGCCATGTCGGGCTGAGTGATGTTATAGATACCGGCACTCCCACAGCACAGTGCGGATTCGGGCATTTCTTTCAGGGTGAGACCGGGGATGGCAGTCAACAATACCCGTGGCTGTGCACTGATGCGTTGAGCGTGTACCAGATGGCACGGCTCTTGATACGTCACCGTGATGTTCAATCGGCCTAATTCACTGCGATTGAAGTCAATACCGGCAAGAAATTCATGGACATCTTTTACCTTGGCGCTAAACCGCTCGGCGCGTTCACGCCATTCCGGGTCATCGTGCAGGAGGTGACCATATTCTTTGAGCGTGCTGCCACAACCGGCAGCATTGACAATAATTGCATCAACCCCTAATCCTTCAAATGCCGCAATATTACGTCGAGCTAACTCGCGACCACCGTCGAGATCCCCGCCGTGAGTGTGCAACGCACCACAACACCCCTGATCGGGCGGTAGAATGACCTCACAGCCATTTTTGCGCAAGACGCGAATGGTTGCTTCGTGCACGTGTGCAAAAGCAGTACTCATGATGCAACCGGTCAGCAGAGCGACACTGTAGCGACGTTCACCCTCTGCCGGGAAAATCTGACCGCGTGGCACGCTATAGTGATCGCTGATTGGCGGCAACATCGCTTCGGTATCGGCCAGATCGAGGAGCTTGAGCAGACCACTCTTGCGAGCAAGCCATTGGATGCCACTACGCTGATAGAGCCGCATCATTGTTGAAAAGAGCCGGAATGCCTCCATCCGCTTGAACAGCACTCCGAAGACAGCTCCACGCAGGGCACGTTGCCAGAGCGGACGGGGAGGTAACTTCGGTTCTGGTGTGCCTGGTATGGCCGGTGGCCCGGCTTTACCGGCGCGTGCCTGCTCGATCTGGGCCCGGCTGGCCTCAAGGATGGCGCCATATTGCACCCCCGAAGGACATACAGCCTCACACGCACGACAATTCAGACACAGGCTCATCTGCTCTTGAAAAACTTCGCTGGCAAGGCTGATGCGCCCTTCGTCAACCGCTTTCATCAAATAGATCCGTCCGCGCGGCGAAGCCATTTCTAATCCGGTTTCACGGTAGGTCGGACACGACGAGAGACATAATCCACAATGCACACAGGTATTGATAATGTCAGAGCTTGGTTTATCTTTGATGCTAAAACCGATCAACGGGATGGTCGGCTGAGTTGATGATGACGATGCCTGAGTAACAGTCACGGGTCGTTCTCCTCTTTCGCTTATAGACGATTATCGGCAAACCAAAATGCTTCTGGGTTCATCTGGTTGTGCGGATCGATAGCAACTTTGATTGCCCGCATCTGGTCGCGGGCAGCCGGTAAGTGTCCCCACCTTTCCGCATGTGGTATGAAATCTGGCGGTGCGGCTAACAAGTGAGTATGCGGGAATGCAGCGGCAAGATCGCTATGGAATGCGGCAATCTGCTGGAAATCACCGGTAACCTGGATGTAGATGATCCCATTGAGCGCGTGAGCCGTAACTGCTGCCGTCACCTGCCGATGATGAGCATGCGCTGTGATAGCCTGTACCGTTGCTGCACAGTGTGCCGGCCAGACACCGACTCGCAGCAACACTTGTTCTCTCATCGGTGCATAACGAGCTACGGTCTGATGCCAGAAGTTCGTCTCGTCGGTATCGCGAACAGCGGTCACCGATGCAGCATAACGCTGAGCCATGATGGTTGCTTGATGGATATGGCGCTCGACTGCCGCCGGATGGCCTTCGGTACGCATTGCGACAACGATAGCATGATGATCGGCCAGATATTCAACTGCTGTTGGTAGCAGGCGACTGGTAGCCAGATCATCGATGAACGCCCAAGCCGAGGCCGAATCGGGGAATTGTCCGAGCAGCGTTGCACTTGCTGGTGGTTGAGGGAAGACTTTCAGCGCTACTGCGGTGATGACCCCAAGTGTACCAGCGCTCCCAACGTACAATTTCACCAGATCGTAGCCGGTCACATTCTTCACAACCTGCGCCCCTAACCGAACCTGGATGCCGTCAGGCTCAATAACATCGAGTGCCAGCACCCAATCGCGCCAGGAACCATACCCTAACCGACGGGGGCCATCAACTGCCATCGCGACCAGCCCGCCCAGACTCTGGTGTGGGTCGGCCAGATCAAGGGGGAGCATCTGACGATGCGGGGCAAGGATTGCCTGTAGTTCGGCCAGAGTGGTACCGGCGGCCACCTTAATCGTCAGATCGTCTGGTTCGTAAACCAATATTCCCCGCCAGTGCATTGTCGAAACAGTTACCGCTTGCGACGAGCGCGCTACAGTACCACCCGTCGCGACAACCGGTATCCCCGCGTGATGACAGGCATTGATCACCTCTGCGGCGGCAGCGGGTGTTTCTGGCGCTACAAACGAACCGGGAATAGGTAGATTCTGGATTATTGTCGGGTCACGCTGTTGCAGACGGGCCGCGCGAGCCGCTGCCAGCGCAGCCGGGGTTGTGTCAGGCGGAAATATCTTAGCCGGGTTAAAGCAACCGGTTGGATTAAAGACCTGATGGATTGTGGCGTGCAATTGCAGTTCAGCAGGTGAGAAGAAACGTGGCAAATACTCACATTTCTCCAGGCCGATGCCGTGTTCGCCACTTACTACCCCACCCTGGGCGATACTTAGTTCTAGCACACCGGCCGCAATCGCATGCGCCCGTTGGCGTTGATCCGGATCGCGTGGATCGTAGAGCACCAGCGGATGCAAATTGCCATCGCCAGCATGGAACACGTTACACACTTCCATCCCATATTCAGCCCGCAATCGTTCAACGTGCTCCATCATGACCGGCAATCTGGTGCGGGGCACAACCGTATCGACCAGGTAATAGGCAGGCGCAAGGCGGCCAATAGCCCCCGCAACCGACTTCCTTGCTGTCCACACCCGCGCCTGCGTTGCCGGATCGCGTGCCGGACGTACATCAAATGCACCGTGCTGATGACAGATGGCGATGATCTGATCGAGTTGATCGTCAAGGCCATCTTGCACACCATCAACTTCGATAATCAATGCGGTAGTACCGGTCGTTTCTGGCAAACCTAGACTGTAAGCGCTGTTTACTGCCCGAATGGCATTGTGATCCATCACTTCGAGCGAGGTAGGTAACGAACCGGCTGCGATCACCGCACTAACGGCTGCGGCAGCCGCAACCACTGACGGAAAGAGCGCCAGTACCACTCTCACCGCTTCGGGCAATGGGGTCAGCCGCACAATCGCAGCAGTTACCACACCGAGGGTTCCTTCACTCCCTGCCAGCAAGCCGGTCAGATCGTAACCAATAGGATCAAGAACGCCATCACCGCTCCAGTAGCGATGTCCGGTATGATCGACAACTTCAACCGCCAGGACGTGATTACTCGTTACCCCATATTTGAGGCAATGCGGACCACCAGCATTGGTCGCGATATTCCCGCCGATAGTGCTAGCACGCTGCGAAGAGGGATCGGGCGCAAACTGATACCCCAGCGGTGCAAGATAGGCGTTAAGGTCGGCATTGACCACGCCAGGCTGCACAATAGCCAGACGTGATCGCACATCAACCGTTAAAATGTTGTCCATCCGAGCCGTGCTTATTACCATGCCTCCGCAGAGTGGTACAGCCCCACCAGCAATACCGGTACCGGCGCCACGCGCCACGATTGCCAGACCAGCGCGGGCAGCCAGTCGTACCGCAGTAGCCACCTGTTCGGCAGTGGTTGGCACAACCACGATTGCAGGTGGATGGGCAACCAGCATGCTACCGTCGGAATCGTAGGTCAGTAACGCTTCCGGTTCGGTTATGACAGCCTCCGCCCCAAGCGCCGCTCGTAGTTCGGCGATCAGTTCGGCAGACGCAGCGACTGATGTCACGTTGCAAAACTCCTCTGGCGTTCAGACGACAAAACGTCCGGGATTCAGCAGATTTTCAGGATCGAATTCTTGCTTAATCCGCTGCATCACCTCGAGATTAGCGATCTGAGTGCCAAACGCTGGCACCTCATCCACAAGCGAGGTGGGGGCAGCGAGGACCATTGTTTGCGGTGCAGCCTGTAATACGGCAGTGTGCCACTCGTGCAACTGAGAAACTGAACCGCGCACTCGCAGGTAAGCAATACCGTTTATGGCGCGGGCAACCGCCTGCAACGATACAGTGGCGTGCTGTGCAGCAGTTCGCGCCGCAGCCAGCACACTACTCAGCGCGGCAGGAAGACAGGTAACACGCACAACTAGCTCATCAGCCGCAACCGATGCTGTCTGTGGTATATCATTGATAGCTTCCCATAGCCGAATATGGGCTTCGTCGCGCAATGGTTCAGCCTGCACCCCAACCTGTGTAGCAAACGTAGTGACATCGCGAACATGGCGCTCAACGGCTGCGGCTAATCCTTCGCTGCGCACGGCCAATGCAAACGGCGTATCAGCAAGATCAATCCCCTCAAGATATTCCACTGCAACCGGGGTTAGTTGACTGGAGGCGATAGCATTCACTAACTTCCACAATGGTTCTGGCGTTGCGGCCCGACAGAGAATACTGGCAGCGGAACGTGGTTGCGGTATCAGCTTGAAATTGGCCGAGGCAATGATTGCCAGCGTCCCAAAACTGCCGAGATAGAGCTTCATCATATCGAAGCCGCTCACATTCTTTACTACCATCCCGCCAGCTTTCGAGATGCGTCCGGTCGCTTCCACCACCCGAATCCCGATCAGCAGATCGCGAGCTGAGCCATACCCCAAACGTCGGGGACCGTCCATTGCCGTTGCCAATAAACCACCGATTGTTGCCCGATCAGGCAACGGTGCATCAAGCGGCAACATCTGGCCATTCGCTGCTAATGCAGCACTGAGCGCACCCAGCGTCATACCGGCTTCAACCGAGATGGTAAGATCATCGGGTGTATAGTCGAGAATACGGTTCAGGCGACCGGTTAAGAGTACGGCGAAAGGACGTGACGGTGGACGACCCCATCTCTGCTGTGTGCCACCACCCCAGGGAACAATCGCAACGTGTTCGGCAGCCAGCCGGGCAACCGTCTGCGCCATTTCCTCAAGCGAGCCAGGTGCAACACTCAACAACGGCTGTTGACCATAGATATAGTATCCGGTAGGATGCTCTCTAACGTACTGTTCACCGACTAACGATTCCAGATCGGCGCGTAACAATGCGTTATTCATCTGCTTCAACTCGACTTCAAAGCACTCCAGGCCACACCCGAACGGCGCAGAGCCGCCAGTTCACCGCAGCCACGCCCCTTGGGAAAGACTTTACCGGGATTAAACAGATCGTGCGGGTCAAAACTCTGATGGAGACCGGCCATTGCTGCCAGATCATCCGTCGAAAAGAGCAGCGTCATGTAATCCTGCTTCTCAACCCCAATTCCGTGTTCACCGCTGATCACTCCACCAAAATCAATGCTTACCTTCATCACACTGGTTGCCGCTTCAAGCGCACGCTGATTTTGCGAGCGATCACGACGATCAAAGAGAATGATCGGATGGAGGTTACCATCGCCAGCGTGAAACACGTTGGCAATCGGCAACCGAAACTCACGAGAAATGCGCCCAACCTCATCCATTGTCTGCGGTAATTTGGTGCGCGGTACCACCGTATCAACCAGATAGTAAGTTGGCGCCAGCCGTCCCATCGCGCCAAAGGCATTCTTGCGGGCTGCCCAGACCTGATTCTGCTCGGCCAACGTGCGGGCCGGGCGAACATCAATCGCTCCATTCCGCCAGCAGATAGCGGTAATATCATTCAACAACTCATCAAGACCATCTTCCACGCCATCAACTTCGATCAGCAGCGCAGCGCCGGCAGCTTCGGGGAGACCCAGCTTATACATGTCGTTCACCGCCTTGATTGCCAGCCGATCCATGATCTCGAGCGCGGCGGGCAACAAGCCAGTAGCAATCACCTGTGATACTGTCGTTGAAGCACCGGCAATATCGGGAAAGAGCGCCAGCACAACCCGTACTGCTTCAGGAAGCCGGGTCAAGCGCAACCAGGCGGCAGTAACGAAACCAATCGTCCCTTCAGAACCGGTAATCACACCGGTAAGGTCGTACCCCGCGGCATACGCACTACCATCACCAGTCCAGATGATTGAACCATCGGGTAACACAACTTGCACTGCCAGCACATGGCTAGCCGTGATACCATATTTCAGACAGTGTGGGCCCCCGGAATTATTAGCGATATTCCCACCAATAGTACAGGCTTTTTGGGAGGATGGATCAGGGGCAAACTGATACCCAAACGATTTCAGATACTGTGATAACTCCCAGTTAATCACCCCAGGTTGACACAGAACACGTCCATTCGCAGTATCAACCTGTAAAATCTTATCCATGCGGGCTGTGGAGATAACAATACCACCCTGCATCGGTGTTGCGCCACCAGCAAGCCCGGTGCCGGCGCCGCGCGGGACAATCGGCATACCAGCACGTGCAGCCAGTCGTACAATTGCTGCCACCTGCTCAGCACTCGTTGGCAACGTCACAACGTGCGGCTCGTGAGTATCCATCACACAACCATCGGCATCGTAGGTCAACAGCGCATCAGGATTTGTCACGACGCCGCGTGGGCCAAGAATGCGCTCCAGCTCTGCGATTAGTTCAGCACGGTTCATTCCGCACTCCTACGGCCATCGAGGCCGCTTATCCAGGGTTTTGATAGGAAATTCTTTTAGAAGTGGCTGCTATGTGTGTAGTATACCATAAAAAGTAGGCGATAGTGAGGGAGAAAGGGAAAGTGCGCAGGAGCAGATAAGTCTTTTCAGAGTTCTCATTCGACCGAGTAGCAGTGAGGAGAGAGGGAAGATAAACGTTCGTAAACGAAGTAGTTTCCTGTGCCAACAGTGGTCTGCGACCAGCCCCCTCGGTAGTGCGCCAATCACATCCGTCAGCACACGGTAGGGGCAGGTTCCACCTCCTCCACAAGCAGCGGGTTGGGGGTTGCCGATGCCGTCTGTCGCACACAAAATGACTGCATGGAAGACCACTCGCCTTCACGCGAGTCCTCTTTCTTCTCTCACATGGTGAGAAAAAAGGCGAGGTAAAGGCAGGTACAGAATGTTCCCGCCGAGGTAGGCAGATTGCTCCGACCTGAACGGATGCTGCGAGTGTTCGTTTCCACCCGTGCGCCTGAACACACGGTGCAGAATCAGTCACCGTGTACGTGTACGTGTATAGGTCATGGGCACATCAGACACAACTACCTCCTTCCCCTGCCAGAATAGGAGAGGAAGGAGGAGATAACAGAACGGCATCGTCAATAGGGATTTCTCGGACGTCCGCTCACGGCGCAACAAAGCGACCCTGCCACATCTTGATCTGGGCAATGGTATCTTGTGCACGCAAATAAGACAAACGAGGGCTCCAATCAGGATTGAGAATAGCGAATGAAGCCTGTTCGTGATTGGGATTACCCTGCTCACCCCAGAGCACGGCGAAATTGATGTTCCAGAGGAACATATTTCCGACGAACGGATAGTTATCGTAAACGCGCAACATCGCCGAGCGGATGTACTCTGCCTGCTGTTCCGGGGTCACATAGTTACCAAATTCGTAGCCCGGCGTGTTATTTGGAGTTGCCCAGCCGTACTCGGTAATCCAGATCTCCTTGTCGCCCATACCATACTGCTCCATCCACTTCCGAACATTTTCTACATGGCGGAAGTAATGGGTTTCGTGGTCGTTCCAGCAGCGATCGGGAGCTGGCTTGCAACCGGGGATATAGCTCGGATTATCAGGCCAGAGGGTATCAGGCGGATTAGCCGCACCACCTGGATGCACTGCCTGGATATCGAAGTAGTTACGGGCTTCGCCGTTGTTGTAGGTGTACATCAGGCGATAGAATTCTTGATCAGAAAGCGCAATAGACGGATTGGTCACCCCACTCGACGACGAAGCTGCTGCCAGCACTAAAGCATCCGGATTCAGCGACTTAATGCGCGTATAGGCAGCCTTCAGAATTTCGACATAATGCCCGACATCCTCTGGCACAATCTCGCCACCATTCTCTACCGCCAGATTCGGCTCATTCCAAATTTCGTAGGCGTGAATTTTATTGCCATAGCGACGAACCATCTGCTCAAGGAAGTTCGCCAGGGTTTCGGGATCATCGGGTAGGCCATTGGTTGCGTTATAGGCGGTAGGTGAGCGCACCACATTGACCAGCAGCTTAATGCCAAACCGGTTAACTGCCTCAACAATCCGATCTAGTTCATCCCAACCGTAAATACCCTTGACCGGGTCTTCAATATCCATCCACACCACCTGCTGGCGGAACCAGTCAAAGCCGGCATTCTTCGTCAGTTGCAGCACACGATCGCGATCCGTGTAGTAGAGATGACCAACGACACCGAACTCCAGGTAATCGGGGTTAATTGGCACTGGTGTTGGCGCAACTGGGGTTGCGGTTGGCTCAACTGGCGCCACCGTTGGCTGGGTAGGTGCCATAGTTGGTACAGGGGTAGGCGGAGTTGACGTATCAGGAGTTGCGACAATCGCCGCCGTCGGCACATTACTGACGGGTGGATTAGCCGTTCCGCCGCCGCAGGCCGCCAGAAATGCGGCAACTATCATCAACACAAGGAAGAGTGCAGACCAGCGCCGCATTCGTTTGATTAAAATACGAGACATACCCATAAGACCCTCTCAGTTCAAAGACGAGTGGCACGTGCAGATCATTGGAGCCACTGCCTGCTCATTCCTGCTCACTAATCCTTCGGCATAGCCTGAATTGCAAACCATGCCGGACGCGGGCTCCAGTCACCGTTAATCACGCCAAACGATGCCTGTTCGTGGAGTTCATTGCCCTGTGCGCGCCACGGTACTGCGAAGTTCAGATTCCAGAGGAACATCGCTCCCACCCATGGTGCATATTCACGGCGACCGATCTGAAATGCGCGGGTAATCCATTCGGCCTGTTGCTCAAATGAGATCGAATTACCGTACTCGTACCCTGGTGTATTGTTGCGCGTCGCCCAACCAAACTCGGTAATCCAGATCGGTTTATCAGCCAGACCGTTTTCGACCAGGATATTGCGAATGTCTTCGACCCGACGGAAGTAGAACTCACGGCTGGTACGCCACTGCGGGCCGGGGCCAGGGCGATCGGGCCAGAGTGTGTCGGGCGGATTGTAATGACCACCGGGATGCACACCAATTGCATCAACATTCGCCCGGAACTTTGGATTTGAAGCCATTGAGCGCACATACGACGTATCGCTCAACGCAATATTTGGGTTATTCGTTTCAGTACTGGTCGGCGCACCACTGACCACAATGGCCATTGGGTCATTGGCTTTAATCGCCTTATAAGCCACTTCGAGCAGATCGACATAGTAGCTCGCATCGGCTACTCGTCCGCCAACTCCGCCATCACGTGCGCAGTCACCACCATTCTCACAAGCGCGATTCTGCTCATTCCAAATTTCGTAAGCCTGTACTCGTCCCTTATAACGCTTCGCCATCTCGCCCACAAAATAGGCGAAGTCTTTAAAGTTTTCACGACGTGGCATCCCGTGGCTACCATTGGCCGTTGCCCAGGATGGCGAAGCAACGATGCTCAACAACAAATTCACACCCTGACGATGAGCATCGGCCACAATGTCATCAAGCTCCGCCCAATAAATTGCACCTGAACGGTCGTGGAGATCCATCCAGCGCACTTGCTGTCGAATCCAGTAAACCCCGGCGTCACGGCTCATTTGCAACACCCGGTTCCGATCCTGCCAGGCGGTACCCTGACCGTACAGGTGCGCATTGAAGCCATAGATGAACGGTCGTGGTAATGATTGATCAGGCGTGCGGTAATTGAAAGCGGGATTAGTGCGATGCTTGAGATCACGGTACTCATTGCCTAACAAACCGAGCAAAATGCGATAACGCGGATCAGGTTCATCTGGATGCCACTCCATGCGCTGGCGCTCAAAATACTGCACCCAGTAGACCTCGCCGGTTGCCTGATTCCGCTCCTGGAACTGCTCGGAGAGCGGGTAGCCAAACACTTCCAGACCACCATTTCGCAACCAGAAGGTTCGGAATGGCGCCGGACTATCACGTAACGTATGCCCTGTCTCGGCAAACCACGTACCGTCACCAGGGTTAGCAACTCTCTGGAACGGTGGCTCATTCTCACGACCTTCAACCAACCGCCGACCGAGCAAACGACCCAGGATGTAGAAGCGATTATTTTGGATCCCGAAATTTTCGGGATGCTCTTCCAGAATCGCCCGCTCGAAATATTGGACGCGGTAGAACTTCCCTGGCTCGGTAAAACTCTCTTCAATAAACGGTTCCGAGATCGGATAACCAAGGACAAACAGGGCATTCGGTGTATTCTTCCAGGTCTCTAAAAACCAGTTGACCGCGCTATGACCGGTTTCAGGAAAATAGCGCGCCTGATACGGTGGATACGTGTCGGGTACGCCCATCTGAGCGGCGCCAGATCGTGGCCAGATCAGCAGCGAGGCCGTCAGCACAAACAAGCCCAATACAGCAAAAATCCGTTGTGTCATGCAGAAACTCCCTTGGTGGCACCGGTTGCAATTATTACAAATGTTTACCTACCTAACTGCCATGGTAACGAAACTTGCATAGCAGGTGGCTGAAGAGAATCTGATATTTCGCTCAGGAGAAGATCGGCCAACTGATAGCAGGTAACCGAGCGGATTATACTCTTCGCCAGGGATGAGCGTCAAGTTGTGACCAAAGAGCGTGACTATATCGGTAACGTAGTTTGTCAACAACCGATTTTCAATTTATAGACTCAGCGCGAAGACTCATAAGTGTACGTTAAGAGCCTATCCGAATGATCACCCCTCTCCCGCAGCGCGGGAGAGGGGTTGGGGGTGAGGGCCACCCGCAGCGCCTGGCGGCCCTCCCTTTCCCCCCAGCCCCCTTCCGCTCCCACTAGGGGAGAGATTAGCGTAGCAGCGGCGACTCTGTGCTGAGTCTTTCAACGATACCGAGTTCACCAACCAGATCACCCCTCTCCCGCAGCGCGGGAGAGGGGTTAGGGGTGAGGGCCGCCCGCAGCGCCTAGCGCCGCACGCTCAGCAGCGGGAACGTGCGGCGGATGGAGGAACAAAACGTTGGCCCCTCAACACAACGGTTGTCTAGGCTTGGTACGTTCCCAATAAGAAATCCGGGTTTGTGATCAGGCTCTAAGATGAATAACCCGCATTGGCTATCAGGAAGATGCCGTGCCCATCGTAGAGGGGTAGTTCGCGAACCGTCTCTCCACCATTGGCGGATATAGGTGTGACGCCTCGAATCTATTGTGCGTTGCGTCGTCATGCTGGACATTGACCGTCGCAATTGGGGATCCCCGCTCGGCCATCGGCGCATCCCGATACCTCTGCGGTTCGTACCAGCACGGAGCAACCTTCGCTGCCGTTATTTCCCGCGCTGTTGCGGATAGGTTCTTAGCCGGACACATGTGCCTCTGACGCCGATGACGACCTCGTACTTCCAAACGTTCCCAGACTGCGTGCGACGGAGATTGTTGTGATCGCATGGATAACAAATCGTCACGTTCTTCCATCTATTTCCGGTGAAGCGGCGATTAAAAAGAAGACGTTGAAAAATTCTTTGATCGTGTGGTATCATTTGCTGTCACAGTATCTTGAGTTCACTATCTTAATACCTCCCGATCCGAGAATTTTTCTGATAAACCAAAAGGTTTGAATGGTGGAATCAGTACAATTTCCTAGCATACTGCTATTGATGTAAAACAACATTGGACAACAGCAATGGATGTGCAGATCACAACCCTGACCCCCTTCTGGACCGGCGGTGTGGAGGGAACGACCGACCGGCTGCACGAAAGCGGACTGATTGGCAGCATGCGTTGGTGGTATGAAGCGATTGTGCGTGGGTTGGGCGGTGAGGCATGCGATCCGAGTCAGAGCAAGTGCACCTTCGACGCTGAAAAGTATCAGAAATCATCAGCCAGCACTCCATTGCAACGTCTGCGCGATGCTGGACTGTGCGATGCATGCCAGGTCTTTGGCGCGACCGGCTGGCGGCGACGGTTTCGTCTGACGATCATTAATGATCAGACGCAACCTATCTGGAAGGATGCGCAACCACTCAACATCCGCCCCCCTGATCGCACGCGAGGCTGGTTTTTGCCGCCAGGGCGTATGGGTACGTTCACTTTACGACTGACTGGCGATCCAGAGGCAGTACAGCGGATTGCGGCGCTGCTCCTATTTTTGGAACAGTGGGGAAGCCTAGGCGCTAAACCACAGCTTGGGTACGGTGCATTTCGTATAGATAATCGTGAAGATGTGCTTGCCGTGGCAAAGCAGGCGAACTGGAATACGATTTCAGTATCACAGAGCGCGAGTGCCGACCCTGATCTGCGGCAATTCCTGTTCTTCCGGTTCGATTTCACTCCTAGGCAGCCGGGCTGGTGGACAAACATCCCAGGGATAAGTCGCGTTAGCATTCAGGTGCAACCATTGGTACAGCACTACAACATCGTACCGGTAACGCCAGCTTTGAAAAACGCATGGCGGTTTGGTCAAAAATGGAATCGTGCTGATGAGCAAACGATATTCGGCGCTGCACTTCCCAATCGTCAACGAGGACGAATAGTAGCAACATGGGCATACCTCGACCCCGGTAATAACCGGTGGTGCGTTCACGGCTGGGCGTGGTTGCCTGCACAATCGCAAACAGCGAGTATGCTGACGCAGACGTTAGGTAACGCAACAACCTGGAATCAGACGTTGAATGTACAGGGGACACTGACCCAACAACGTCCGCGAACAACTCAGGATGTGCGGCAACTGCTATAGGGGGCACTGCAATGCTTCAATCTCTGACCATCCACCGCTTTCGTGGTATTCGCGAGGGCGTGATCCAAAATCTACGGGCATTCAACGTCTTGATCGGTCCGAACAATAGCGGCAAGTCCGCGCTGCTGGAACTACTCTACCTGGGCGGCTTGAGCAGACGAACCTGCCAGCTCATCACCGAAACCATTGAGCCTCCCGTTCACGCGGCGACAACCCTCGTCGCAAGAGATTTTTTGGCGCATTCGCCCACCAAACGGCTACGTCAACGCCATGGCTATGCGGTGCGTGAGACGGATTCCTTCGTGATTGATCTAGACAAAGAAAAGGCTTTGGATCTGGAGCTTCCCGATCTTCCGGCAACACACCCGTTGCACCGATTCCGTCTGGCTGCTGAAGCACCAGACCGGTTTCGCAAAACCGACATGCAACACGCAGTCCTGTTTTCGCTCAGTCAGCCGAACCAGGCGCCGCCGGAGTTCATCCCAACGCTCCTCAACACCCATCGTCCAGAGCACCCCTCGCAGCGCTGGCATTACGTGTGGGATCAACGCTGGGTGTATCGCTGGAACGATACTCAACCCCTGGATCGACTGGCAATATGGGCAGAGGCTGGCGACGGCGCGGCAGCACATGTGCTCTTCTTTGATTTTCACACCGCCCATGCCCACTTTGAAGGCGCCTTTGCGCAACGGTGCTATCGCACGGTGAACAAGTGGGAAGAGCGCATCGCGCAGAGCATGGCGCGGGTATTTCCGGATATGGCCGGAGTACGAGTGAACGTGAAACCGACCCCAACCGGCACGACCTGGGGCGGGTACCTGGAACTTCCCAACCGAACCCTGCCGATTGAGATCGATCAGTTCGGCGATGGCGCCCGTCATGCGTTCAAGGTGCTGGCTGCCCTCATCGCCCTGGTTGACCGCGCCGAACAGCACGAGTCGGGATTGTTCTTGTGGGAAGATCCGGAGTTGTTTATGCACCCTGCCACTCTTGGTCGGTTGCTCGATGAAGTTGCCCGGCTGGTGGCAGGAAAGGCTGTGCAGGTTTTCTTGTCTACCCAAAGCCTGGAAGTGCTTTCATGGCTTGCGCTTGCAATGAGAGAACCTGAGCAACAGACGTCGCTCAACCCATCCGATGTCTGTACGCTACGATTGCAGCTCGTAGGGGGAACCTTGCAAGTTCAGACGTTTCCAGGTGAGTCGATTGGAAGTTGGATGGAATTGTTTGGCGATCCGCGCACGACTGGCGAAGATGAACTGATCTCGCCGCTAGCACGTTTTCTGCGTGTGCGAGAGGTCAGGCCGTGAGTCCTGCGGAAGTCTTGATTATTGCTGAAGGCGCTACCGAACGTGAGGTGGGCAATGTTTTATACCAGAAAGGGATTCTTCATAACGGTTTGACTTCTCGACTACCTTCAGGCATTCGCCAGCGTGAGGGGTATGATGCGGTAGTGGATATTCTCACCAGAGCAAACCCGCTACTCGCGTTGCAAGGCACTGGTGGCAATGTGCTGTTCATGCTCGATCAGGAGGATAGTCCTAGCCCCCTAGATCGGAAAGACCAATTCTTGCGCGATCTTCAACAGCGTGACACTAACGATTTCTGGCAAAACATTTCGTTCAGTCAGCATGCAAATACAAATAATATTTTTGAGTATCAAGCAAACAACCTGCATCTCGTGCTCCACATCTCGAATGCCGAAGTTCCAGGAATTTCAAGATGTGATTTTGATGGATATATCCTGAACATCTTGCAAAATTCCAATATTAACCAACAGGTTGTTAGCAGGATAGTTGCTGAGGGGCAGAGTTGCCAACAACTTTTGCACAAAGCTGAGATTGAGTTCACCAATCTCATGGTATCGAACGGATATTCATGGACACATGCCAAATCATGGCTGTATGCTTACATTACCGCTTTCCAGTATCGCAGATCGCATGTGTGGTTTGCGCGAGATGTGGTCAAATATACGTCAGATGACGAGCTCCGTCAGGTCTTTGCTTCACTGATCGCGGCCTGGAACCTTTTTAGCAACAAACTACGGGAGTAGCTATGATCGAACGCATCATGATTCACCGCTTTCGCGGTATTCGGCAGGGACACATTGATCGTCTACGGAAAGTGAACCTGCTCATTGGTCCGAATAATAGTGGCAAAACAGCACTGTTAGAACTCCTGTACCTGAGTGCAACATGTGGGCGTCCTGCGATCTTTATTCGGGATGATCTCTTGCCAGACGAGACTGGTACACTCCCTGCACGAACGGCACTGGCGCACGATTTCTCAGGGCATCCGCCGTTCCAGCGTTTACGCCAGCGTCACGGCAAACGTGGCGAGTGGCAGGACAATCCGGCCACGCTTACGCGAGAACGGGGAATAGCAGTGCGCCTCGACTTACTAAAGAAGGACGTTCGTGCGCCGGATGTGCCATGGGCGGAGTTTCGTCTGGAACCTCCGCTACCGGAATGGGGTGAAAAAGACATCTATGCCTTCGAGCAGGCAGACCTTGCCCAGATTGCCCTCTTCAGTCTGCCCCAACCAAAAGCGCTCGACGCCAGTATGATTCCGCCAACGTTTGCTGAGTCTGGCATTCAGCCAGGCGATGCGCACTGGTACTATCTCTGGGAGCCGGACTGGGTGTACCGCTGGAAGCTACAACACCCGCTTGATCGGCTTGCCGTCTGGACAACGCACGGATCAATGCCTGATCCAGCACGGGTGATGTTCTACGATACCGTCGCTGCCAGCTCTCATCTGACCACGTCCTTTGCTCAATGGGCATACAACACCGTTCCCGACTGGCACGAGCACATTGCTGAACGTATGGCAGAGATATTCCCGTCGCTGAAGGAAGCAACCATTGAGGTCACTGATGCGCCCGATAACCAGCATGGACGCACCGGTTATGTGCGGTTCCGTGGTCAAACACCATTGGGAATCGATCAATTCGGTGATGGCGCCCGTCACGCATTTAAGCTCATTGCCCATCTGGTTGCACTTGCTGCAACAGTAGATGAATCCCATCCGGGAATGATGTTGTGGGAAGAACCAGAGGTGTTTCAAAACCCTGCAACCCTGGGCCGATTGCTCGATGTTGTTGTCCATCTTTTGAAGGACAAGCCCATCCAGGTCTTCATCACCACCCAAAGCCTGGAAGTCATCGCCCATCTTACCCGCATGCTCCAGCACGACATCTTACCGCCCGAACAAACGCTGGCGTTTCGCCTGAATCTGCGCGATGGCGTGTTGAAGTCAGCGTGGGGCGACATTGACACGCTGACTGCCTGGTTAGAGGCCGGTCTCGATCCACGTATTTTGGAAAATGTTGATTTGCCGCTTCAGTTTCATCTTCGTGAGGAAGTCCATGAAGATTGAGATTCACATCTTTGCTGAAGGTCAAACCGAAAGAAAGGTTATCGATAAGCTTAGAACCTTGTTACCAAATTATTCCCTGAACGTCGTTGAGTGTGGAGGTAAGACAAACATCAACCGACAACTTCAACAAAAGCTTAGATTCAGCTTAAACTTACAACCAGTTCGGGCGCTTATTTTACGTGACCTGGACGATGGAGAAACCTACGAGCGGATCGTTCAAAGTGTTAGAGATGGCATGATTCAGGTATTTCGTAAGAGTAACATCAACGAAGTTCCCCAGTTTGCACCGTTGCCATTGTACAAGAATATTTATGCTTGGAAATCGGCCAGTCTTAACTTTCATATTGCCGTTCATATCGCTGACAATGACTATCGCTGGGATACCAGTTTTACTAAAAGCACCATCGACGATCTGGTGTTGCGACTGGCGTTTGATCCAAATGTAGCCAATATACTAGCACAAAGGCAGAATGTGAATGTAAACGGACAGGTTATCATTCAAAAAGTGACCCAAGAAATACCGGCGCTGCTGCAAAAGAACGGCTTTCCGCCTCTCTCAGAAGCCAAAGATTATGTGCGCCTGTACGCAGCCGTGCTTCGGATGCATACGTCACCGCCGGTGTTCGCCGAGACGGTGCTAGCAGACATGGATGATAGTCTCTTGCAACAGAACTTTGCATCGATTATTGCAGCAATCGAGGCGCTTCAATGAGTTACGAATTCCATGCTCACTTTCCTTATGCTCTTCAGGATGGCACTGTGCAGGCATTTGCGCTGCAATGGCTCGCCGGCGAGACGCAGGAGCTGCCAAAGCGCTGGGGTGATCTGCGCTTGCTGCGTGACCCGACTGCACGGCTGGCAGTGCTGGCGCAGGCAATGATCACGCCCCAGCTCGAACGTGCCCGCAGTGGCACCCGCACACAGGCTGGCGGTTACCGCCTGTGGGTTGGACGGGACGCCGCAGCATTCCTTGCCCGCCAACGCACTACAATGCAGCAACTCGGTCTGGAGCCAACGCTGCCTGACCTGGCAACCCTCCCACCTGGAGCATGGGCGCTGCGTCTGACCTTCACCCTGAGCAAGCCATATCTGAGCAGAGACGACCGTCTCTTTCACCTGCTAGAAAATCCGGTGAAGAAGGAGTGGGTTTTTGATGTTCCCTACATTGCGCCGTCGGGATGGAAAGGTGCCCTGCGCGCTGCGCTGCGTCAGATGCGCGGGTATACCACCCTGGAGCAAGAAGCGAACGACTCGCAGATGGTGCGGCTGTTCGGCAACGTTAAGGGTGAGGAAGAGGCATTTCACGCCGGGTTTGTGCAGTTCTTCCCCACCTTCTTCGACCGCCTCGGTCTGGAGGTGATCAACCCGCACGACCGGGAAAAGGGGGTTGGCGCACGTGGTCCGATTTTGCTGGAATGCGTACCCGCTGGCGCACAGGGTGCGTTGATGCTGCTCTATGTGCCAACCGGCACGGCGGTCGATGCGCAGCAGAGCGCCGACGACCTCGTGGTCGTTGCGCAGGGCATTCAGGCGATGCTGAGCACCTATGGCTTTGGCGCGAAGACCAGCAGCGGCTTCGGCATAGCCGCAGATGACCTGGTGGATGGCGAGATACGCATCGCTACGCAGACGCTTTCTCTGAAGGGTAAACGGCTGAGTAATCTGGCAGCGGAGGTAGAACACTGGCTGAAGACCGCGCTGTAATGCTGCCGCCGTCCGAATCCAATGGCAGCACGTCGCGCCAGGCGTGAAGACGAACCGGCGCGGTGTGTGGAGGTGTTGTGCGTAGTGTAACATAACGCATTACGGTAAGGAGCGCAGCGCTGCTGCACCTCTACAGTGAATTGGTTGTGTTCGATGCCTATCGGCAATTGTGGCAGGTCATCAGAGGAACAGGCCCATGAGCTATGATTTGAATACATTGGTTACAGCACGGGATAATCTGCTACTGGCAGAGGTGGCAGCGTGGGTGCATGATATGGGAAAGTGCGCCGATGCATTCTATCAACCCGATGGTGTAGGATTCAACGCTAATCAATGTCAAGGAAAGCCCCGCGTCAATCCTCACAAGGCTGTATTCTCTGATACTGATCTACCAACATTGCGGTACTGGTCGTGTCTTACGACAAATCGCGGTCAGTGTGCTCGCCTCCAGGAAGCATTACATCCGACAGCGTTGTGGAAAACTCTACAAAGACATAATCTATCACTTCCAAATAAAGCTATCATACTTGCGGGTATTGGAAATGAAAATTTTCTTGAAATACTTCTTTGGGGCCGACCGCTCGTCTCTGATAACTACAGTGGTTTTCAAACAATTCTCGGCAACAGCCTGGTATACCTGGCGGGGACACTAGGTCATGCTCACGCAGTTGCCCACCTGGAAAAGGAAGATGCAGCAGATGGAGGAAGTTCGAAAGAGATAGTCAGTCCATTTGGCTTTACATTTTCTGGGGTAAGTTCACTCGATAACAAGCTGGTACAAGTTATTTCTCAATTTGGTAGACCAAGGAAAGACTTTATATACGAACTATATCTGCAATTCCGAGGTGCGCCAGGCGACACCCGACGGCCAATCAACGAAGTCACCCTGTGGGACTGGTCTTCGATTGTCGCTGCGCTTTACAAGGCTGAACTGGCTCGATGTGTGCTTACCAATCAACAACGCAAGCCATCGGATATTTCCTGGCGCTTACTGAGTATTCGCGTTGACGGCCTACAATACCTGCTTTCAGCCTCGCGTATTCCCGACGTACTGGCGCGCCGCGAGCTGTTGACCGATGCGTTGAACCGGGTGCAGACGCTGATTGAAGAGACCTACCCACTAGGTCTGGAAGTGTATCGCGACGAGAATGGATCGGTCTTTGTCGTGCCGGACATTGAGAATTTGCTGGATAAGTCTCAAGTTAATACAGAGACTCTGAGAACGCTTATTCAAAATGAGTTTGCTGCCGGAACGGTAAAGAATAATCCATGTCTCGCCATACGGCACGAACGTGTGCCTGAACTCTATCTGGATGACAAGCCGTGGAAGGGTCAGCCGGCTCCACAGGAGTTGCCACCGATTGTGAACCATCTCAAACGGGACATACGTGAAACTACTGACCCTCAATGGCTCGAAACACTCTGGCGTGGTCAGAATGCCGAAGTATGCACTGTCTGCGGTCTGCGTCCGCAAGGACCCGATCCCAAAGCGCAGGAGCGCAAGGTCTGTGATACATGCGAACAGCGACGTACTGATCGAGCGCAGCAGTGGGTAGGCACGCTGCGTTGTGGTGATCATCCGACTATCTGGATTGATGACCTGACTGATATCCACGGTCGCTATGCGCTCATCGTCGGCGCGTTCGATCTGAGCGGCTGGCTCGCGGGTGATCTGGTGCACACCCTGGTTGTTCGTCAACCAGATAATAAGAATCGTACCACTGACAAGGTTTCCAAAAATCCCTCCTTTGCCCGTCTGCGCCGAATCTGGGAAACGACACGCGCGTTCTGGCAGCAGGTCGCACCGGTAGAGCCGGGCGGGTTGTCAGACTCGCTGATCGGTCGCGTGGTGGGGCGCGCCGGACCACGGTTGGAGATTCAGGGGAGACTGAACAGTCAAGCGCTAACACCTTACCACACGTATGAACTGGTCTTGCACGGCGGCATCAGGCTTAGTGTGCTGTGGGACGGAAAATGTTTTATCACCTGTGATAATCTGGACTATTTGAACAGTCTTATGCGTCTGAAAAAGGTTCAGGATATCCTGAAACAGGGTGAGACCTTTCTGATCGAAGCATCGGATGATACCGGAAAGCGTCATCAACTAGACAGCATCACGCTCAGCCAGGATGCAGTGCCGATTGCCGACAGTTCCTTTGTTCCAGCCCTACCCCTCCTCGCCGAACCACGGGTCTTCATGGCGCTCGTACCGGCGGATAAGGCCCTGGAGATCATCCGCCAGATCAAGACGAAGTACGAACGCGAGATGGGCAAGGTACGGAATCGCCTGCCGCTGCACCTGGGCGTGGTATTTGCGCCACGCCCCACCCCGCTGCGTGCCGTGCTCGACGCCGGGCGGGCGATGCTGGAGCGCCAGACGGTAGCTGGTGTGTGGGAAGTATTGTGCTGTGCGCGGAAAATGGTCAGTCAAGGCGATTCGCTGCCCCCGCGCTTCCAGCCTGACCAGGCGGGTCAATTCGCTGAGTGGTACGAAGTAACCTTGCAGCGGGATGACCAGCGCCTGACCTGGCATATTCCAGCTTTAATGGGCGACGGTCAGACCGAAGACCTCTGGTACCCTTACGTCTTTCTGGACGATCAGGTAGAACCGACGACGCGCAAACGGTATTTCCAGAGTCGCAATCTGTGGAAGGGTTGCGATGGCTGGCTGGTTCACGCCGCTGAGTTGCAGGTCGGTGATCAGGTATGGTTCGCGCCAGCAACGTTTGACTTCGAGTTCCTTGATACAACCACTCGCCGCTTTGAGATCCACTATGATACCAATGGACGGCGGACGAACCGACGCACCCGACCGTTTTACATCGACGATCTGGAGCGGTTCGATAGGCTCTGGGAGGTTTTCCTGTGCCTGAGCACCACTCAGCGCCATCAAGTGGTGCGCACGATTGAGTTGACTCGTGAGGAATGGTTTGCACGGGATCGTAATGGCACGTCGGTCACCGATCCGGTGTTCAAGCAATTTGTGCATGACACGCTGGCTGGCGCCGGATGGGATTGGAAGGCGCTACCGCAGCACATGCGTGATCAGTTTGTCGCTGCTGGTGTGCGTGGTGAACTGGCCGATCTGCTCGAACTGCGCATGGAGATTCTCAAGGAGGAATGAGGTTATGGCAATCTACAAGCGACGACGTTATCTCTTCATGACACTTGATCCGGTGCATATCGGTACCGGCGGCTACCGCCTGGGGCGCGTGGACAACAGCATCGTGCGCGAGCCGGGCACACGGGTACCGAAAATCCCTGGCACAAGTCTCCACGGCGCAGCCCGTTCTTACGCTGCCCAACTGTATGGAACGCCCGAAGCTGCCGGTCAAACGCACGACACGGTGACCAATCCCGAGCAGAATCCAGTGTGTTATACCTTTGGCTACATCAAGAAAAGCAATAACGGACAGGACGTCAAAGCCTACTCCGGCGTGGTCAACGTCTTCGACGCGCACATTGTGCTCTTCCCAGTACATTCACTGGTAGGACCGGTATGGGTCGGCACGGTCGAGCGGTTGCGTGAGGCAGGTTTTGAGGTGAGGGACGTGCCCGATGGGTGGGCAAAGGAGGTGGCACTGTTAACATTTGCGCGCCGAGATCCGCTCAACCTGGGATGGTTGATGCTCAACAGTGGCGGGCAGGTCACCGTGAATGCGCCGACCAATTGGCAAACCGAGCGCTGGAATGCGATTGAGAACAAGATCGCATTGGTACATGAGTCCATCTTCAGCCATATCGTCAACAGCAACCTCGAAGTGCGCACCTCGGTGAGTATCAACCCCGAAACCGGCGCTGCCGAGGATAAGGCGCTCTTCACCTATGAAGCCATCCCCCGCGCCACGTTTCTAACCGCTGAAGTGGTGCTGGATGATTATCGGGCAAATCACGCCGGATGGTCGCCCGGTCAAATTTCGCAAACCGGCAAGGGTCATCCGCTGCCAGGCAATGCCGTCTGGCAATCGCCCCTCGACGTACTCGATGCCGGTCTGCGTCTGATCGAGTGGCTGGGCGTTGGCGGTATGGGCACACGCGGCTTCGGTCGGATCGCTATCGTCGGTCAACCGCAGGAAGAGGATTATGGTCAGCAGGCCAATGCCGCGCAGTCACCATCGGATGAAGGAGTGACAACGCCGTAAAGCGAGGAGCAACTATGACCAACACGACTTCGATCAATCTTGACTACCTGGCTGCAAAATATGCACAGACTATCATCCAGAAGACGAAGGACAAGAAGGCTTCTGACATCGAAAACACGATCACCAAAGCACTAGGTGTGCTTCAGGAAGACGGGGTCTATGCCTGCTTTCTCTACTTGCTTGCCAGAGAGAAGGAGAACGGCGCTGTTGTCGTTGATGAAATGCTCAATCTGTTAAGTAGTCTACCGTTCGGTTGGCAGACGCCAACAAATAATAGTAATGAGATACTCCGCTTCATCAATGAACAGGTAACAAAAGACCTGGATCGCCTGTTGCTGGCGCGTGAGGTGCTGGAACAGATGCTGATTTACGCTCGCTACGGCGCGAAGGCGCGTGACAAGGGCGGAAGCGAGACGCCAGGAGCATCGTCATGAACTGGATCGGGTATCGCGTTGTTTTTCGTTTGCGCTCACCGTTGCACATCGGCTGGCGCAAGGTTGGCAATGTGCAGGTCACTCGCCCCTATCTCACCGGTCGCTCCTTTTGGGGTGCGCTGACCGAACGCCTGGTGCGTGATAGGGCAGCGACAGCAACGCAAATGGCAACCGACTCGAACGGTTATCAAGAAGTCGGTAAGCAGGTAAATGAGATGCTAGCGTTCACCTATTTCTACCCGGCGTTGCAATCGGGCAATGACTATCAGGTGGTCTGGCCGTGGGATGATGAACGCACCTTTCGCCGACGTTTCCTGAGCAGTTATCAATCTACTGCGCTGGTCTACCCGGCGCATTCAGCCGCTGAAGGGTCGCTGCACGAGGTCGAATTTCTCTCGCCTCACACGCTCGATACTGCCGATCCGGTTTATCTGGTCGGGTATGTGTTCGCGCATAAAGATATGCAATGGTGCAACGCACTAACACGTTTGCAATTCGGCGGCGAACGCGGCTATGGTTGGGGTAAGACAGAATTGGTGCGTCTTGAGAAGGCCAACAACGATGTTTTCGGTTACGCTGTTGATTGCAGCGGTTGTCGCCCTGTCATAACTGTTCCGAAAGGTGAACGTTTGCTTGCCCACACGAAACCGGATCAGGCAATGATCGCAGGCGAGGTCGAGCCGCTGGTCGGGCGCGAGTGGCATACGAACAACGGTGCAGGGCAGAGCTTGTCATTTACAGGTATTATGTATGTGCCAGGGAGCAGGGTTCTATCAGGGAAACAGCGTTTTACTATGGGCAACTTTGGAATCTGGAAGGTGCATACCAAATCATCATGCAGGGCTGGTTTCCCAACCCGCCCCTAGCAAATAATGTCCTTAACTCAACTCAACCAGTATCTGTGAGCGGGCAGGCTGTCGTAATCGTGGTGCCTGCTCCCATAAACGTTCGCGTTGCATTAAGCGAATAAACACATCAACCACTTGGGCATCCCAGTGGGTACCGCGACCTTCTTGAAGAATTTGCAGGGCCTGTTCAGGCGACAATGCCGGACGGTACGCCCGATCAGCGGTCAGTGCTTCAAAGGCATCGGCTACGGCAAGAATACGGGCGCCAAGTGGAATGTCGTCGCCGCGCAAGCCATACGGATAACCAGTGCCATCAATACGCTCGTGGTGCGCGGCGATAATCGGCAGGATGTCGCGTAAACCGCGAATCTGCTCAAGGATGCGAATACCGATCTCTGGATGGGCTCGCATTTGAGCAGCCTCTTGTACTGAGAGTGGCCCTGGCTTGAGCAGCACATCATCGGGCACACCAATCTTACCGATGTCATGCAACAAACCCGCATAGTGAATACGCTCGATGTCATCGGCGCTCAACCCCAGCTCTTGGGCCAACCGCACTGCGTAGCGCGTCACCTGGCGAGAATGACCGTAGGTATACGCATCACGAGCCTCGATAGCACCGGCGAGTGCGGCAATCATCTGCTCGTATTGGTCTTTGAGGGCGCGATACAGACGAGCGTTGTCGAGTGCAGAGGCGATCTGTGAGGCAAAGACTTCTATTAGATGGCGGTCAGTAGCATCGAACGGTGGTTGCTCATTTCTAACCGCGAGATCGAGCAGACCAATCGCCCGATCACGGCTCCTCAATATCACTTCAATCCAGCGATCAGGAGAGACTGAGGGGCGATCTATCAATTGACGATGGACTATGCGCAGTGCCTCTTCACTCGTTGCTGCTAGCGTGAGCCGCCGCCCAGGATCAGGCCCAATAAGAGTAACCAGTGTCTCACCATCAGAATCGATGAGTGATAAACCAATATGGCTTGGAGTAAAACGACGACCAATAAACTCGATCAAACGAGCAGTCTGTTCTTCAATGTCGAGCGATGTTGCAATCGCCTGACTGAATTGATACATCAGGACTAAATCCGAAAGGCGTTCTTTTTCGCGTCGGACACGCTGCAACTCGATTGCAGTGCGAATTGTTTTCTGCAACTGCTCGGCATCTATCGGTTTGGCAATGTAATCCAGGGCACCAAGTTTCAACGCTTCACGGGCTGTTTCCACCGTCGCATGGGCAGTCATTACGATGGCATCGGTATGTAGATAGAAGGTGCGCAGATGTTTCACCAACTCAATGCCATCGACATGAGGCATTTGGAGATCTGTCAGCACCAGATCGAACGATTGTTCACGCAGTATCTCAATAGCCGACAGACCATGCTCAACGGCGGCTACATCGTAGTCACGACGAAGTAACAGGCGACAAAACTCACGAATATTTATCTCATCGTCCACAATGAGGATGCGGGGGCGGGGTGATGAAGTATTTACGTAATCCGCCATACGAGAGGCTCCTCAAACACATCCAGGTGAGGCTGGAGACCGGACATTTCAAGAAGAGTCTAATCGAGCGAGATTGCAGTAACCCTACAGCAGTCGCACATCTGATGACAGAATTGACACCGAGATCTAAATTGACCAGGCGAACCATGCCTGTATTATTAATAGTATAAACAGCGTCTGAATGCTTACGATCCACTTTGGGAACGACGGGCAAAATAGTTTGCTAATCGTCGTTCAAGCTCATCGAAGTCAAATGGCTTGGTTAAATATTCGTTAACACCGGCCCGAAATGCGTTCCGTTCAGTATCAGGAGTACCAAAGGCGGTGACCATAATCACATACACCTGAGATTGATTTTGGCGAAGCGTGCGCACCAATTCAATTCCACCCATGCGTGCCATGTTCATGTCGGTAATGATAACATCGCAATCGTGTACGGCCAGCTTTTCCAGCGCATCAACACCGTCTTCAGCTTCGATAACGTTGTAGCCATTGTTGTGTAAGAGGAATCGGTAGAGACGACGTGTTGCGGCATCATCTTCGACAACCATTATTGTGGGTGGCACAGCGCATTCTCCTCGACGATACGAACACTACCTTGTGCTACTGAACGTGAGCCAGGTTCTCTTTTAGGATGTTAGCCGAACGCTGAAAAAGAGCAACTTCCTGATCGGATAAAGGCAAGTTCAATACTTCTTCAGCTCCGTCGCGGCCAACAATGGTGGGCAGGCTAATAGCAATCCCGCTCACTCCATACTGTCCGATCATCAGACTACTAATGGTCATCACGGTATGTTGATCGCGTAGCACCGCCTCGGCAATTGCCAGCAAGCCCAATCCGATCGCGTAATAGGTAGCCCGTTTACGCTTGATAATCTCGTAAGCGGCATTGCGCGTCTGTTCAAGAATGGCATCAAGCGCAGCCTGATCGTACCCCTGACCGTTCGCACCAACAAAATCAACCAGCCTGACACCGGCAATGTTTGCCAGACTCCAGAGTGCCAGCTCACTGTCACCATGCTCACCGACGATATAGGCATGAACGGAACGCGGATCGACACCATAATGCTGACCGAGGAGATAGCGGAACCGTGCGGTATCGAGGATGGTTCCTGAACCGATCACACGGTGGGCTGCCGGGCCAGCCAGTTGCGCACCGATGGTTGTCAGAATATCTACCGGATTGGTAGCGACAACGATGACTCCATCATCGTTAACTGCCAGAATGCGGGGTACGATGTCACGGAAGATAGCCGCGTTGCGGCTCAGCAGATCAAGACGGGTTTCGCCAGGGCGTTGATTAGCACCAGCAGCAATTACGATGAGATCGGCGCCACTGAGGTCGTCATAGCTACCGGCGTAAATTCGCATGGGCCGCACGAAGGGTAAGCCGTGATTAAGATCCATCGCCTCACCCTCAGCGCGGGCGTGGTCTACATCGATCAGCACCAGTTCGTTGGCCAGACTGCGCTGCATCAGTGCATACGCGAAGGATGTACCAACCATACCAGTTCCTACTACGCCAACTTTTCCAGTGCGTTTACGTAAACCCATTGCAAGCCTCCTCATTCTCTATTGCTCTAATATCATACCATATCGCACCAGAGAATGCGTATGCACAAAGGGGTACATGGCTAATGCCAGTGCGCTGAGAGTAGCATAGCACTAACCAGCAAGCGAGAGGTTACGAATTTGTTATTTTGGGGATATCAATACTGACAACGTCCTAACGATACGCAGCCAGGTCACGCTCTTCGATGGTCGGCATATAGCGAGACATTTCTACCATCTTAAAAATTTTCTGATGGTGAGGCGTTACATTCATGGCAAAAAGCTGATACCCAGCCTTACGGGCACTCACCACAAACTTAAGGAGCGCCGAAATACCCGCCGAATTAATAAACGAAACCTCACTAAAATCGAGCACGGTAATCGGTCGCATCTCACGACATTCTGCGGCAATAGCAGCAGCAGAGATGGCATCAACGCTGGTCGTTAGAATGTGGAGGATCACTACGTCACCAAATTCTTCACGTCGAATGATGTCGCTCATTGTTGAGGTTCCTTCCGATACAGACGAAGGGTAAGCACCGTTCCTTGCTGGGACGATTCGATTTCGTAATCATCAACCAACGCACTGATCAAATACATACCAAAACCACGGAGATAGCCAGCTTCAAGCGTTTCATCATCAATCACACGCCGGGCGACATTGATTCGCTCAATGCCTTCACCCTGGTCGCTGATCCGAATTTCGATCTTTTCCCCATCGATGTCAAACGTTACTCCCACCAGCTTGGCTGTGTCACCGCGATTACCGTGATCAATAGCATTATTGACTGCTTCGCTCACTGCCAGCTTAAGGTCTTCGACCTGTTCGGGGCTAAAGCCAGCCGCACTGCCCACTTCAGCAGCGCTGGCCCGCACTACTCGTTCAAAGATTGGAATTGATGGAATTCGTAGCTCTACTCGTTGCATGCCACTGCCTCTATGCGCGTTGTTCGCCTCATTTCTCTATCAGTGTACCGACAACGACGAACCATAGCATTGCCAATTACGACGATAACTGCCGCGTCGGAAGCGGTTGGGACCGGGTTGATCCATTCATCGTTGACGCCTGGCGAACTAGATGATCATATCGACGCAGATAGGCCTTCCCCAGTGACGTATTGCCGATTTGCAGATAACAGGCGCCCAGGTAATACAGAGCCTGCGCATGACGTGGATTGCGGCGCAATACCTTTTCAAATAGTGGAATGGCTCGTGTCGGTTCAAGCAATTCTTTGTAGCATAGCCCCAGCATAAACTGGGTCTCTAGATCGTCTGGCCACTGTTCGAGAACCTGCTGAAACTCACGTGCTGCCAGGTCGTAACGACCACGCCGAATGTACATGTAGCCAAGATCAAAACGCAGAGAGTGAGCATCGGGGGCCAGTTGCACCGCTTTACGCCAGGCCGCCAGCGCCCACGTATCCCGTCCTAATGTATTGTACACAAAACCGAGCAAGTAATGGGCTTGGGCATCGGTCGGCATGAGTTGCACCGCCCGCTCAAAGGCACGGGCAGCCTGGGCATTCATCCCCAGATCGTAGAGCAGTTTACCCATCTGTAAAAAGAGTTGACCGTGGTGTGGATGCAGACGTGCGCAGGCGAAGAGGATCTCGTAAGCTTGTTTTGGTTTCTTCTGCAAACGCAAGATGGCGCTCATCCGCAGACGGGCATCGACATAATGGCGATGTTGTGGGGGTACCTGTTCGTACTCTGCATATGCTTCATCAAAGCGGCGCTGACGGGCCAGCAAATTCCCAAGCAGGTAGCGAGCTGCATGCTCCTGGGGACGCCACTGCAACAATGCCCGGTAAATTCGCTCGGCTTCCTCTTCATAGCCTTGCTGCTTGAGCGCCTGACTCAACCGGTAGTACCACTGCGCAACTTCTTCCTCACTACGATTGACCAACGGTTCGTCGGGGAGTGGTTCGGGCGAAACGAACGTCGGTTCGACCCGTAATGCTTCAGCAAAACAGCGTTGTGCCAGCTCATAGGCGCCATGACTCTGGTGCATCAACCCCAAGTAGTAGCGAGGTTCGGCAGCCTGTGGACGCGCATTACATGCACTGCTGAAATGGATATAGGCACGTCCAGCATCATCGATTCGCTGATAACAACGGCCAAGGGCAAAGTGGGCTTCGTACAGATTGGGATTGTATTCGAGGGTCTCCTTGAACGCGGCAATCGCCCGATCAATCTGACCAAGAGCAGCAAACGCAACACCCAGGTTGTAATGGGCTTCGGCCAGTTGTGGATCGGTCTGCACTGCCTCAAGATATTCGCGTAACGCCTCTTCCCAATGATCCTGAAATGCCAGGGAGTTACCAATGTATAGATAGATAATGGCCCGCTCGCGCTCAAAAATCTGGGCTTGCTCCTCACCATCGACATACGCAGCTATTAGAGCAGCCTTGAAGTGTTCAATCGCATCGGCATACGCTGCCCGCAGATACGAGCGCATACCCTGACTGAAAGCTGCACCGAGCCGTGTTCCGGCCATAAAACGCTCACTGCCAGCAAAGGTGTCAAGGTCGAGGGGCATAAATTGTAATTCATTGGTTGAAGCCATAGCGCACCTCGGCAACCGAATTATGCTGATCTCTACTATAGCATGCTCCTCGCCGCTCGTATATGGTAGAATCGTTATGTAAAAAATTACGACAATATGTAGTTTTATTTATCTGTACACGATGAACTATAGTAAAGGATAGCAATATTGTCGCAGTATTGTCTACACGATTCGTAGCAATTACACATTACGTTCTCGTAACTTCCTGCCCATTCCACGCGAAATTCAAGGGCTATAGACATTCGAGGAAACCCCTGTAACCTCCTTTGCCGGGGCTTTGCAACGATTTCAGTTTTTGGTCGAGTTCATTAATGACCAGCTTTCACACCCTGACAATGATCGCTGATTTGTGAGCGTGATCAAAAACCTGGGCTTTTGATAAGATTTGATAATGGTGCGGAATATCCGGTTTTGGAGCCTGTGCTGCGGAGCACGCTCGGCGGCCCTCACCTTCCCCCAGCCCCCTTCCTCTCCCGCGCTGCGGGAGAGGAAGGGGGGGATCACGCCCCCATACCTTTGCCCTTGCCTCCGTCCGCTCCCCCACGAGGAGCGGACGGGGGGATCATGCCCCCTCA
>NZ_JPIM01000033.1 GCF_000735195.1 Chloroflexus sp. MS-G | reverse complement strand
TCTCTTCCCCTGGGAGCGCGGGCCTCCGGCTCGCATCTTCCCCTGGGAGCACAGACCTCCGGCCCGCATCTTCCCCTGGGAGCACAGACCTCCGGCTCGTCTCTTCCCCTGGGAGCGCGGGCCTCCGGCCCGCATTTTCCCCTGTGTGAATGAACGATGGTGCATTCTGTCAGCTACCCCACTCCCCTTCTCCCACGCTTGCAGGGGGAACCAGCACCGTCGGCAGGATGATACACGGTTTGCACAGACAGGATTGGTATTAGAGCCAGTACCGTGCATCTGCGACCATGGTGTTCGTGGACTAACGTTCTGTTCCGCCATCCGCCGCACGTTCCCCTTACCGGTCAGGCAGCGCCAGGCGCTATGCGTGACGGGTTAGGTGAGCGACGTTCACCCCGCGCTGCACGTTTCCCCTTCCTCTCCCCCACGAGGAGAGGAAAAGGGCCAGGGGGAAGGGGAGAGCCGCCAGGCGTGCTCCGCAGCACGGATACCGGACACGTTGGACACCCCTTCCGTCACTGCGAGCTGCCGGCCTGCATCACCTGCCAACGGTCGATGTGGACATCCGCCTGCGCTTCTAAATTGTACATTCAGTGTCTTGCGACGGGCTACAAACAATCTGAGCGCTCCCACACCTTGGGAGCGCCCCTCGTCACCCTTCCAAGCCAGAGACTAACCTACTGACCCTTCCATCTCAAGCTGGATGAGCCGGTTCAATTCAACGGCGTATTCCATCGGCAGCTCGCGAGTGAACGGCTCCATGAAACCCAGCACAATCATTGAGAGTGCGTCCGACTCAGAAATGCCGCGACTCATCAGATAGAAGAGCTGTTCGGCGCCAATACGACCCACGGTCGCTTCGTGTGCCAGTGTACACCGATCCTCCTCGATCTCGATATACGGAATAGTATCCGAGGCCGAATGCTCATCGAGGATCAGTGCGTCACAGTTGACGTTAATCTTCGCACCATAAGCCCCCGGTGCCACCTTAGCTAGACCACGGTAGGTCGTCTTGCCACCATCTTTGCTCACCGATTTGTTGGTGATCCGTGATGTTGTTTCGGGGGCGAGGTGGATCATCTTTGCACCGGCATCCTGGTGTTGGCCGCGACCGGCGTAGGCAACCGAGAGCACCTCACCACGCGCCTTACGACCCATCAGGTAGACCGAAGGATACTTCATTGTCAGCTTCGAGCCGATATTGCCATCGACCCACTCCATGCTGGCCTCTTCGTAGGCCACTGCCCGCTTGGTAACCAGGTTAAAGATGTTGTTTGCCCAGTTCTGAATCGTGGTATAGCGGAACTTACCACCCTTCTTGACAATCACTTCAACCACCGCCGAGTGGAGGGAATTGGTGCTGTAGATCGGCGCGGTGCAGCCCTCGATGTAGTGAGCTTCCGCACCCTCATCGATGATGATCAGCGTCCGCTCAAACTGACCCATTCGCTCGGCGTTAATGCGGAAGTAGGCTTGCAGCGGAATATCGACCTTTACCCCTTTCGGTACATACACAAACGAGCCGCCTGACCAGACAGCAGTGTTGAGAGCGGCATACTTGTTGTCAGCAGCCGGCACAATCGTCCCAAAATACTCTTTGAAGAACTCAGGGTATTCCTTCAAAGCCGTGTCGGTATCGAGGAAAATAACCCCTTGTTTTGCCCACTCTTCGCGCAGCGAGTGGTACACTACCTCTGATTCATACTGCGCACCAACACCGGCCAGAAACTTCCGTTCGGCTTCGGGAATACCCAGCCGCTCGAAGGTGTTCTTGATCTCCGGCGGTACAGCGTCCCAATCGGTTTGTGGGCGCTCATTTGCACGCACGAAGTAGTGAATATCATCGTAATTGAGTTCGGCCAGTTCTGGGTTCGCCCACATACCGACCAGTGGTGTCGGCTTCTTGTTGAAAATCTCGAGTGCTCGCAAACGCCGCTTGAGCATCCATTCCGGCTCACCCTTCATGCCGGACAGTTCGCGTACAATGCGCTCATTCAGACCTTTCGGTGCTTTATAGACATAGCGCTCTTCCTGGCGAAAGCCATAGCGCGAGTAATCAAATTGTAGATTGATAGCTTCAGCAACCACGGTAATTCTCCCTTTCTAGTGATGCTTATATATCCTCATCCTCGTGATCCACTCCGTACAATCCGGCTTTCAATGCCTTGAGTGAAAGCAGGGCACATTTAAGCCGGGTTGGGTTGTGAGCCAGCGGAATCCCAATGAGTTCAAGCAGGTCATCTTTGCTGATTTGTTTAGCTTCCGCGACCGACTTCCCTTTAATGGCCTCAGTCAGCAGCGATGCGCTGGCTTGACTGATCGCGCAGCCGCGACCGGTAAAACGTACATCGGTGATCACATCGTCGGCAATGGCCAGTTCGAGCCGAATCTGGTCGCCACAGAGTGGATTGCGCTCTTCGCGCACAACCGTCGGCGCCGGTAAATGACCGAAATTCCGCGGATGACGGGCATGGTCGAGGATTTGTTCACGATAAATGTCATCCATGTTGCTACTCCATCAGCCAAAAATTTTCCTGGCCTTGTGCAAACCGGCAACCAGCCGATCAATTTCCTCTGGCAGATTGTAGAGGTAGAAACTGGCTCGTGTCGTAGCCGGAACGCCAAGAACCCGGTGTAACGGCTGTGTACAATGATGCCCGGCGCGTACTGCAACCCCTTCCTGATCGAGAATGGCTGCAACATCGTGGGGATGAACGCCTTCAAGACTGAAACTTACCGCACCACCGCGATCAGGACCGGCAGGTGGCCCATAGATGGTAAGCCCTGGCACTGTTGATAGCCGTTCGAGGGCATACGCAGTTAGCTCCTGTTCGTGCTGATGAATGGCTGCTAGTCCCACCTCTTGCAGATAATCGGCGGCTTCACCGAGCGCAATCGCCTCACCGATTGCCGGTGTACCGGCTTCAAACCGTGCCGGTATGGCGGCAAACGTGCTGTGGTCCAGTTCGACCACATCAATCATTGAACCACCACCGAGAAACGGCGGCATCGCGCTCAACAGTTCACGCCGACCCCAGAGCACCCCAATTCCGGTCGGGCCACACATCTTGTGGCCGCTAAAGGCCAGAAAATCAACACCCAGCGCCTGTACATCGACTGGCATATGCGGCACACTCTGCGCCGCATCGAGCAGGACGTGTGCCCCAACCGCTCGTGCACGGGCGACAATCGGCGCAACCGGATTAATCGTTCCAAAGACGTTTGATTGATGCGTAAAGGCAACCAGCTTTACTCGTTCATCGAGCAAACGGTCGAGATCATCGAGAACCAATCGTCCCTGACCATCGAACGGCAGGTAGATCAGTTCGGCGCCGGTTCGTTGAGCCAACAACTGCCAGGGCACAATATTCGAGTGATGTTCCATCATCGTTAGCAAAATGCGGTCACCGGCCCGAATATTGGCTCCTCCCCAGGCATACGCGACCAGATTAATAGCTTCGGTCGTGTTACGCACAAAGATGACCTCGCGCTGGCTCGGCGCATTGATCAACCGTGCCAGTTTCCCGCGTGCCCGCTCGTAGGCAAACGT
The DNA here is from genome assembly GCF_000735195.1 of Chloroflexus sp. MS-G. Lineage (GTDB taxonomy): Bacteria > Chloroflexota > Chloroflexia > Chloroflexales > Chloroflexaceae > Chloroflexus. Next base: position 36,489 of record NZ_JPIM01000033.1, on the reverse strand, counting down.
TGCCTCTTCACTCAGCCGGTAGACACCACGATGGACGTTGGCGTTATAGCGCCGGTAATAATCTTCCAGCGCTTCGATCACCCGCCTTGGCTTTTGTGATGAGGCTGCGCTATCGAGAAAGGCTAGCGGTTTCCCATGCATCTGCTGCTGCAAGATAGGAAACTCGCGTCGCAGCGAAAGTACATCAAATTGGGATAGAATAGCCATATCGATGACCTTACCTGCCACCGATAGGTATCGGCGTCAGTCTATGTGGCACAACACCTTGTTATCAGGGCTGCCGATCAGGGGGTGCCGCAGACCAAAAGAATGCCTGCGGCGCCGAACCGTCAAATCTTGGCCGCAATCTCGGCAGTCAGCTCTGCCCGCAGCTCTTCCAACGGGATTGTCTCAAGGGCTGGCTCGAAGAAGCCCATGACAATCATGCGCTGTGCTTCTGCACGTGGAATCCCACGTGTCTGCATATAGAAGAGCTGCTCTTCATCAATATCACCGCTGGTTGAAGCATGACCACCCTTAAGCACATCGTTGGTACTAATCATCAGACCAGGAATGCTATCATTACGCGCTTTTGGACTGAGATGTAGGGCGTGCTCTTCCAAACGGGTGCTGGTTCCCGCAGATTCATGCTCAATCTTGATCATACCGTCGAACACACTGTAGGCAGTATCATTCACTACCGTCTTGAACTGCATAAAGCTCTCACAGTTGTGCCCAACGTGACGCATCCATGGTGCAATCACCAGATTCTGGCTATCAGACGCAAATGTTGCCCCCAACCAATTTAGTCGGGAACCATTCCCTACCAGCGTGGTTTCAGCTTCAATATGTTGTACCTGACTACCGAGGTTTATTGACGTCCATTCCAGATTGGCATCACGCTGTAATATCGCACGCTGTCCGGCCAGGTGGTAAACCCCAGCACCCCAATGCTGGATACTGATAAACCGGACGCTGGCACCATCACCGACAAAGATCTCGGTAATCGGGCCGGCAAACGAACCGGCACGCAGGTCAGGTGAGGTAAACTCCTCGATCAGCGTCACACTCGCTTGTGGTTCGATAATGACCAGGGTGCGCGGGAAGATCGCGACTCCATCGGCGCCGAGAGTGTAAATCAGGCGCAGTGGCATCTCAATCGCCACACCCTTTGGTACGTAGAGCAGCGCACCATCTTGCCAGAGTGCAGCGCGGAGTGCGCTAAATTTATGCTTCAACGGCTCCACAGCCGTATCAATATAACGTTGAATCAGCGCCTCGTGGGTATGGAGAGCGGCAGCCAGCGTTGTAAAGACGACACCCTGCGCGCTTAAAGCAGGATCCCATTGAATGGCTGTCGCGTGCGCACCATCAGAGGGTGCAATCGTCGTTGGATCGAGTTTGCTCAGGTCGGTACGTCGCCACTCTGGTGGACTCATCTGGGCAAACGTGATCCATGCCTCACGCCGACGTTCCGTGAGCCAAACCGGCTCACCGGCTGCTTGCGAACGGGCAACAACAAAATCGGCGCTGATCTCATTCAGGGTAGGCAGTGTAGTTGTCATGCACGTCTCCCTTATGCCGCACCGGTCAGCTCTTCACGGAGCCAGTCGTACCCCTTCTCTTCCAGCTCTAGCGCCAGCTCGGGGCCACCCTGGCGAACAATCCGTCCATCTATCATGACCGACACCACGTCGGGTTTGATATAATTCAGCAAGCGTTGGTAGTGCGTGATGACCAATACCCCCATATCTGGGCCGGCCATCCGATTCACCCCATTTGCAACAATCCGAAGCGCATCGATGTCAAGCCCTGAGTCGGTTTCATCGAGCACGGCCAGTGATGGCTTCAACAGCATCATCTGCAAAATCTCAAGCCGCTTCTTTTCGCCACCACTAAAACCATCGTTCAGATAACGACGAGCAAAGCTCTCGTCCATTTCAAGCATATTCAGCCCTTCGCGCAACAATTTGCGGAACTCGGCTGCCGAAATAGCCGTCTCTTTCGGGTCTTTTCCCTCTTCAGCGCGGTGCGCGTTGATTGCCGAGCGCAAGAAATTTGCGACTGTCACTCCCGGAACGGCCACCGGATACTGAAATGCAAGGAATACCCCTAATCGGCTTCGCTCATCCGGTTCAAGTTCGAGCAGGTTATGACCTTTGTACCAGATTTCGCCACCGGTCACCTCATAAGCGGGATGCCCGGCAATAATGTACGACAACGTGCTTTTACCGCTGCCGTTCGGCCCCATAATGGCGTGGATCGTGCCCTGACGAACCGTCAGATTGACACCGCGTAAAATCTCTTTATCGCCGATACGGGCATAGAGGTCTTTGATAACTAGATCGTTGCTCATGGACTCCTCATCATACAGAAAACGAAACTACACGTTAGACCCTGAATCAGCGGCCGCTGGTTCCGTCATTAACGGAATATCCTGCGGACGCAGCACGAAGCGGCAGTTATGCGCGCCGGACCGAATGGTATCTTCGAGCACCAGCTTCTCGCCTAACACATACTCGATCATCCGCCGCTCCATTGAGCACACTTCTGGGTAATCGGCTGCAACATCGTAGTACGGGCATGCGAACAGGCGTAACACATCGCCTTCCGGATCAATCTCGGCCGGTACCCCGCGCTGTTCGAGTAATGCCCGCAGCTCGTTCAGCCGTGCAGCCACATCGGCACCGGCCATACGGTCGGCATACTCACTCGCCAGACGCTGACTGACCCGGTCGAGGAGTTGCTCAACTTTTCCTTCCCCTTCCAGCTCGATCAACTCGCGCAGCAATGTGCTGATTAGGCGGTCGTACTGTTTAGGAAAGGATTTCTGAGCTTTTTCAGACAGACTATACACTAACCGCGGACGCCCCGGCCCATTCCGCTCACTGGAAACCTCAACCATGCCTTCAGCCTGCAAATGCACGAGATGATCGCGCACTGCGGTCGTACTAACACCGAGCAAATCGGCCAACTCTTTGACCGTGGCCCGCGCATGGCGTTGCAAGTGGCGCAAGATGATGCCGGCTGGACTGTCGGGCGAATAACGTGTGGTATCCATAGTCGCACTACTCCGAACTACTACTGTACAGTCTACCAGGATTTCAGGCTATTGTCAATAAAAAAACTAAAAACCTTTTTTATTTGTCTATCGGCGGGAGATAATGAGCCGCCAATCGGACGGCTTGTCGGTACCGTTCATCTGTTTCCATTGGTTATTTCCCGGTGCAACGTATTCTGATCGTGATCGCACGAGCTGGTTGTTCCAGGGGTGATCCGTTTAGTTTCTACCTGATACCGCTCTCGTCGAGGAAGACGACGCCCCTTCCGTAGGTTGGTTCACCAACTGCGCCTGCTCCTGCAACAGGATATTTCGGATTGGCTCTCACAAGTGACTGTTGAAAGAGTCATGCTCGGACATTTTGCAAAAGTGTAATTGTGTAATTGACATTACGCGAAATTTGTCCTACACTACAAGTGTGCCCAACAAACCGGGACAAACGATAGCGATGGGTGACCGGCGCCACGGTCACCCGCCGCTCTACAACAAACAAAGGAGTAGATAGTATGCGCTGGGAGTACAAGGTAGTGTTTGTCGAAGCATGGCAGCGTGTTTCGGTCGAGGGCAAAGAGAGCTATCCAGAGGCGGGTGAGCGGAATACCGGATTTGCCCGTCGCTTTCTCAACGGGTTAGGTGCTGAAGGCTGGGAAGTGTGTGGTGTGCAGCCAGTGATGCCAGGGCGCAGCTATATTATGCTCAAGCGACCGCTTGCCGAAGGTGCTGAACCCGACTTGTCGGTGGCGCGTCGCCCAAACCCTAACGCACCGTGATCGTGATGAGATGGTCTGATTGCTTGTAGAAGGGCGCACATAGTGCGCCCTTTTCTATGCCGTGTTGCCGATCAAGTGCATACCGCGCATGCGGTCAATCGCGTCGGGGTGCCCATGCATCGACTTGTCACCACCGTTCGATATGGGGGCATTCTGTAATACCCAGCCAGCGATAGGAACGATGGATTTTTGATCAACCCTTACCGTTCACCAAACAGCGGATCGCGACGTGGAGTTACACGAGGGCCGCGTGTGGTAAAGATACCACCCTCAGCGGCGTTGCTCCGTTCGTGCGTCAGACTCACACTAGGTGGCTGCGGGCCATCACTCTGCCCAACCGCAAGCCGTTGTAATTCGCGTTGGCGTAACTCCTCTGCCCGCTCGATCAATTCCGGTGCTTCGGCATAGTAAAACTGAAGGGCCTGACCATGCTGGTCAATGCCGGTATAGCGTAGCTCAACAAGGCTACCGGCTGGAATGCCTCCTGAAGCAAGTAAGTCGGCCAGCGGGGCTTCAATGTCTTTTAAAATACGCTGACGCAGCGGACGAGCGCCAAAACGTGAATCGAACCCTTTGTTGAGCAGATACTCTTTGGCTTCGGGGGTTACCCGTAATTGGATTGCATAGCGGATATACTGCTGGTTACATTCAGCAATCATCCGATCAAAGACCTGGCTGAGCGTGTCGGCGGAAAGGGGACGAAAGGCGATAATCTCATCAAGCCGGTTAATCCATTCCGGCTGAAACACTTTCTGTAATGCTTCAAACCCAATCTGGTAGATTTCGCGACCGGTTGCTTCAACGTCCTTGTGCGGAGTACGGAACCCGATGGTTCGCCGATCAAGAAAATCAACCATCTCTTTGGCGCCAACATTGGTGGTGAAGATAACAATGCTCTGTTGAAAGCTCACCCGACGGCCACCATTGAGCAGCAGAATCTCGCCGTCTTCCATCACTTGCAAGAGGAGATTCCACAGTTCTGGCTGACCCTTCTCAATTTCATCAAATAAGACTACACTGTTCTCTTGTTCGATGATGTCAGGGTTGAGAAGAGGTTTCTGATCACGCCCGACATAGCTTGGTGGCGCGCCGACCAGAGCACTTACTTCGTGGCCCTGACTGAAGAGCGAACAGTCAATCTTAAGAAACGCACTGCCGTCCGGGCGCAGGAGTTCGGCCAGTGCGCGTGCAGTTGCCGTTTTACCGACACCGGTAGGGCCGAGGAAAAGCAGGGTTGCGCGCGGGCGGCGTGAATTTCCGGCTGAAAAGCCAAACCGAGAACGGTTTAGGACGCGAATGACACTTTCAATTGCCCGTTCCTGCCCGAAAATCTGCTCACGTAGCCGTTTTTCGATCACATCGAGAGGGTTTTTGTCGCCACGAACTGCCAATTTCATTGGGTGCTCTTCGCTCATAACGCCTCCCCTTACAGCTTCCGGCGCATCAGACTGCGCCGCTACCGGTGCCGGGTGAAGCGCTGCATTGTTGCGGCGCAGTGTGGCGTAGCTCTCTCACCCGTGCAGGGCCGTTTCGGCATCCTAAACGATTATTGATGCCTCTATTGTATCACCACCTGCTGGATTGTTGTTGATGATAAACAAACTGTTATCAACGCAGCCATGCTAGCGCGGTCGTGACGACGATGATCGAATAGAAGAGGAGTGCGAGTGGGAATCCACCTAGCAAAATAATCAGCCCAATGTATGGTAGTGACCCACAGGCATAAGCCACACTCACGACGATCATCAGCATGCGCCCCCGTTTACGCCCGGTCGCCCAGTCGATCAACCGTGAAAGGGCATTGCCGGTCATTGGCCCGAGCAGGAAGGCCACAATGAAGCCGAAAAATCCTGCCCAACCAATAACAACCCCTGCCACAAAGGTCACTATCAGGGCATAGATAAGTGCGACCACTCCGGCAATCAGGAGTTGAGTTGGCCCAACCTGATAGTTTACCGGTGTGCGTTCACGCGCACATTCCGGGCAGATGTGCCCCACAGGTGTGGCGCGGGCGCATTCCGTGCAAATTGGCCGACTACAACTGGTGCAACGCAGCCCGGTTTCACGCTGTGGATGGCGGTAGCAGACCAGGCTTTCTGCGATTGTCTCGCTTAGCGGTTGTGGCGGTTCTTCAGCGGCAATTGCCTCATCGCGCTCGCGAACCTGAACACCGGTCGGGGCGAGCAATTCGCCGGCAGCCAACCGTTCCTCAATATGAGTAAGGGTTGCCCTGGCTTCAGGATGGTCGGGTTCAATGGCCAGTATACGCAACAAATACTCACGTTTATCACGGTACGGCCGCACTGCGGCGGCCATACCAAGCAGGGCTTCGACATAATTGGGGTCTAGCTCAAGCGCCTCGCGAAACCGTAACCGCGCCGTCACCGTATCACCGGCAATCAGCGCTGCTTTTCCGGCTGCGGTCAGCTCGGCGGCAGTGATTGTTGACTCAGTCATGGCGCCTCCGCAGAACGAAGAAATAGCAGGGGCCATCTTCCGGTGCTGGCGCTTCGTAAATGCGACGTAGAATCGGCTCCCACAACAGGTTAGGCGTAAATGGTGGGGCCAGCAACCAGCGCCCGGTCAAGGCACGAGTTATCAAACTCGGTGCACCGTAATAATGGCTCACATCAAACAGCTTTAACGCGGCATCGGTCAGGTACGGGCGACAGACTTCGACGGTAAAGCCGGCTCGATCAAACCGTTTGCTCCACTCGGCGCGGCTCAGGGTATTATAATGGTACGAGATGCGATTAAACCAGCGTCCATATATGTTCCCATCTAACCCCAACCGATGTAGCAACCAGGTACCTAACAAGGCATTTGGGAAACGATCTCCCACGACCGATGCGACAAAGAGGCTGCCTGGCCGCACGACTCGTGCAATTTCACGTAATGTCTGATCGAGTGGCACGACATGTTCGAGCACGCAATTCGAGATCGCTGCGGCAAACGATTGATCAGGAAACGGGAGCGCCGCGCCGTTGGCAACACAGAGACCGGTATAAACGCCGCGCCGAGCCGCTTCGTGGGTGTCAGCCTTACGCGGATCAATACCGACAATCCGTTTGTTGGGTAATGCAATTTGAACGAACGTCCCATCACCCGAACCAATATCAATGATCGGTTCCGGTAGATCGGGTGCCAGTTCGGAAAAAAGACGGGCTTCTATCGACCGGATCATTGCCCGGTGGATTGGGAGTGTCAGTAAATGTGGTCGTAAATAATCGGGCATACTTTACATCGCGCTGTTCAATGTCTTCTGAGGGTATTGTACCGCGTTCATGCTCAACTGGCGACTCCGAGCTGGCGAAAGAGTCGCTCATATTCGATAACAGTGCGTTCAGTGCTGAATAATGCTGCAATGTCCGCACGCGGACGCACATAGTGCGCACGATGGGCAATGATTTCCAAAATAGCATCAGCCAGCGCCACCGCATCACCAACCGGAACCACCTTCCCCATTCCGGTCATGAGAGGTGGCTGGCGTACTCCTGGCAGATTGCTGGCGACGGTGGGGGTTCCACAAAGCATCGCTTCCACCTGCACCAGACCAAACGTTTCGGTTGAATTCAATGATGGAACGACCAGTACATCAAGGTTGGGAAAGAAGGCTGCCATCTCTTTAGGGCTAAGGATACCGAGAAACGTCCAGTGATCGCGAAATCGATCAAGCAGCGGGGCAAGTCGGCGGGCGTATTCTTCTTCACCCAAAACGTGCTCGTGTTGACCGGCAAAGAGCACTCTTGCCGTTGGGTAGACCGCTAGAATCCGTGGCAATGCCTCAAGGAGCACCTCCACTCCCTTTTCGGCTGCTAGCCGGGCGGCCATCCCAATCACCGGTCCCTGCAAGTTCCAGCGTCGGCGGAACGCTTGAATTTCCGTTTCTGGAATATCGGCCACTTCGACCGGTGGGGGAATGATGGTTACTTTGTGCTGCCATCGCCGCAGATAGGGTGAAGAGTCGGCGAAATCCTGGGTGTAGGCAACAATTCGCGTTGCTAGGGCTGCGGCGATCTGATTGGTAACGTTGACAACCCGATTCGCGATCTGGTTCAGCAGACCCGGTGGTAATTTCAAGTCGCTATGGTAGGTTAGCACAACTGGTTGTTTGAGGATACGTCCGCGCAGAGCCAGACCAGGGGCATCGAATTGCGGTAGATGCAGGCTCATTGCATCGTGCTCCAGTGCGAGCCGTGTGGCCAGCCAGCCGAAGGTGGGCATGATCACACCTTTGCTGACCCGAGCGAGGACTGGCGCCCGCATGATACGCACCCCATCAATCCATTCCAGCTTTGGTAAGCTCGGATCGTATTGAGAGGTCAGAACCGTCACATGATGACCGCGACGGACTAATCCGCGGGCCAGTCGCTCAACGTAGATGGTAAGACCACTGGTATAAGGACGGTAATAGGTCAGGGCACAGAGAATGCGCATATTTGGGTTTTGAAACAAAGAACGAGAGGTAAGAAACCTCTCGTTAGCAGAACAACCTGGAGGCGACGGCGGGAATCGAACCCGCGAATGGCGGTTTTGCAGACCGCTGCATTACCACTTTGCTACGTCGCCACCGCTCATATTCTAGCACAGTACTGCTAACCTCGCAACTATGGTGGTGATCGATCTACCTTTCACCCATGGGGATACTTGATGGGCTGCTCGTCTCGCTCACTCTTCACTCTTCGCTACTCGCTTTGTTGCCACGGTCATGGAGGTAAGGAACGTTGCAAACTTCTCCATGGCGGAGAGCGATCGCCGCAGTTGTGGCATCTACGACCTTCACCAGATCGGTTGGCGCCAGACCGATCATGGTACCACGTTGACCGGCATTGACATAAATACGCGAATGATCCAGCGCCGACTCGTCGAGGTACGATGCCCAACGTTTTGTCGTTAACGCCAAAGCTCCAATTCCACCGATTCGTAGGCCGGTGAGTCGTTCGACCACTTCACGCGGAACCAGGTCGAGGTGTTTCACACCGACGAGTGATGCCAGTCGTTTGAGATGAAGCTGACAATCTGCCGGGATCATTGCCAGCAGTGGGCGCGTTCCAGTACCACTGACAACCAGGGTTTTGAAGACATGCGCTGCCGGCACGTCAAGAGCTGCGGCTACTGCTACTGCATCTGGCGCGGATGGATCATATTTGTGGATGGTATAAGGAATGCTATAACGTTCGAGTAAACGCATTGAATTGAGCTTCTCGGCCATAGGTTACATTGTTTCTGTCTCGATAAGGGGAATAGTGATAAAAAAGGTTGTCCCTTGTCCTGGCTGGCTTTTCACCGCAATCAGTCCTCCCATACGATGACAAAGTTGTCTGGCAATGGCCAGTCCAATACCTACGCCGCCGGAGCGTTGGGTGAGCGGTTCTTCAAACCGCGTGAATGGCTCAAACAAGCGATCAAGCTGGGCCGCACTCATTCCAATGCCGGTATCGCTCACGCTAAGGTTCAACATTGCCGAGCCATCGGCATGCTCTTGAACAGCGACGGTCAGTTTGATTTCACCGCGATGCGTGAATTTTACGGCATTCTGCAACAGATTCAACAAAATCCGTCGCACTTTGTCGCGATCGATGATAATAATCTTGCGTGGATCAACCTTCAGGTCAACAATCAGGGAATTCTGCTGAGCCTGTGCCAGCGGAGTTATTGTGTTTTGTACCTCATCAACCAGTAAGCTAATCGGCCATCGTCCGGGCACAATTGTAACATCACCGGCTTCCAGCCTGGCCAGCTCGATCATATCATTGATCAGATGCAATAGTTGTTCGGCTGCTCCACGCATTCTGGTCAGTTGATCTTTCGCCCGCTCCGGAGATAACGTACCTTCTCGAACATCTTCATAGAGCAGCTCACAGTATCCTAGAATAGTTGTTAACGGTGTGCGCAATTCGTGACTGATATTGGTGAGAAACGCGCTCTTGGCGCGAGCCGCTGCCGAGGCTGCCGTTTGCGCTTCGAGCAGTACCCGTTCCAATTCTTTGCACCGCTGCACCTGAGCGGCTTCGTCATGATGATCTGCATGATTCGGCTGAAGTTCGGTCATGCCCGCCAGAATGAACTATCCTTCCCATTCGATGTCATCTGAATACCGAATTACTGCCTATAAGAGAGAAGGATTGCTGCGATAAAAACAAGACAAACATGTAACGCCAATGGCATATTGGCGCTGCCTGGGAATTTCAGCCGTAGTAACGGGTTGCACAAAAAATCACCGTCCAGTATGTTTGCCAGCCAGCTTTCATTATACGCTGTCAGATAGTATTTTTACAAGGGGAAAGAGAGTAAAAGTTTTGTTAATATAACATCTATTCTTTCATCAACTGTTCAAGGAAATCACGAATCAGCACACTCTGTGCTGTTGTATCGGTCAAGAACGCATCGTGTCCGGCATCGGTTGTGATCAAGTGAGTGGTGAATGATCGACCGACACTCTGGGCTGCGGCTGCCATCCGGTACGTTTCGGTTGGGGGGTAGAGCCAATCACTACTGTAAGCCAGTGCCAGGAAGCGAGCACGCGCCAGATCGAAAGCCGCTTCCAGGGAACCGTAGCGTGCGGCCAGATCCCAGCTATCCATTGCACGAGTAATCACCAGGTACGAATTGGCGTCAAACCGATCGTTGAAACGGGCCGCTTGATGTTCAAGATAGTGTTCAATAGCAAAGCGCGGCCCAAGATCGAGCGTCTCGCTGTCAACCCGACGGCCAAAGCGCTGTTCGAGCTTCTCCTCACATAGGTAGGTGATATGCCCAAGCATACGCGCCACAGCCAAACCATCACGCGGTGGTTCGCCATCGTAGTAATCGCCGCCTCGCCAGCGGGGATCGGCCATAATGGCCCGTCGTCCAATATAATTCCAGGCGACCGTCTGTGGGCTAGAGCGGGCACTGGTCGCGAGCAAGATCGCACCGCGTACCCGTTCCGGGTACTCCACTGCCCAGGCCAGGGCTTGAAACCCTCCCATCGAGCCTCCTGCAACCGCCAGGAGGGTATCTATCTCCAACGCATCGATCAGACGTTGTTGGGCACGCACCATGTCTTCAATCGTAATAATGGGAAAGCGCGAGCCATAAGGCTTTCCATCCGCCGGGTGTGGACTCGAGGGGCCGGTTGAACCACGACAACCGCCGATCACGTTCGAGCAGATAACAAAGTAGCGATTCGTATCAAACGCACGTCCCGGCCCGATCATCGCATCCCACCAACCCGGTTTGCGGTCGGTAGGATGATGGTAACCGGCAGCGTGGGCATCACCGGACAGTGCATGCAAGATCAAAATTGCATTTGAGCGATCAGGTGCTAACTCACCGTATGTTTCGTAGGCTAACGTTAGTGGACCCAGTGTGGCGCCACTAGTCAGCTTCAGCGGGGTGGTCCAATACATGCGTTGAGTACGTACAATACCAACCCCTTCTGAGATTGGCGCATGGCTCAGTGCTTCCATCCAGATACTCCTTGCCGGACAGATCGCAGTGACACCATTGTCAGTGCGATCTGTCGCGGCCCCTATGAAGGTGTTCCGGCCAGTGCCTGATCGAGATCGGCAAGAATGTCGTCAATCGTCTCCAATCCAACCGAAAGCCGCACATAATCGTCGGTGACACCGGTTAATCGTTGCTCTTCCGGTGTTAACTGGCTATGCGTCGTTGTAGCTGGATGGATTGCGAGGCTCTTCGCATCGCCGATGTTCGCCAGATGCGAGAACAGACGAAGCCGCTCGATAAAGATACGACCGGCAGTGCGGCCTCCTTTCAGTCCAAAACCGACGATCCCACTCTGGCCGCGCGGTAAGTACTTCTGAGCAAGGGCGTAGCTCGGATGGCTGGGCAGACCAGGATAGTTGACCCACGCCACTTTGGGATGTTCGCTCAGGTAGCGAGCCACTGCCAGGGCATTTTTACTGTGCCGTTCCATCCGCAGGGGCAGGGTTTCCAAACCTTGCAAGAAGAGGAAGCTGTTGAACGGACTAAGCGCTGCGCCAATATCGCGCAAACCTTGCACGCGAGCTTTGATGATGTAGGCCAGATTGCCAAAAGCCTGAGTGTAGATCAAACCGTGATAGCTTGGATCGGGACTGGTGAATTCGGGAAACCGTCCGCTGGCAGCCCAATCGAACTTTCCGCTATCAACAATGATCCCACCGATGGCGGTACCGTGACCGCCAATATACTTAGTCGCTGAATGAATAACGATGTCAGCCCCGTGTTGAATCGGCTGCCATAGATACGGTGTCACGGTGGTTGCATCAACAATCACCGGCACACCCTGGGCATGCGCAATCGCAGCAATTCGCTCTAGGTCAAGCACATCGAGGCGCGGATTCCCCACCAGCTCGAGGAAAAAGGCTTTAGTACGACTATCAATTGCCGCCGCAAAACCGTCATAGTCACGCGCATCCACAAAGCGAGTCGTGATTCCCAATCGTGGCAGCGTATGGCGGAAGAGGTTGTACGTGCCACCGTAGAGGTCCGACGAGGCAACAATATTATCACCACTACCGGCCAAATTGAGGATCGCCAGCGTTTCGGCAGCCTGACCCGACGATAATGCTAGCGCTCCCACACCGCCCTCCAGGGCCGCCATCCGCTGCTCGAAGACATCGGTGGTTGGATTCATGATTCGGGTGTAGATGTTGCCGAACTCTTGCAGGTTGAACAGACGAGCAGCGTGATCGGTGTCCTTGAATTGATACGATGTTGTGGCGTAGATGGGTACTGCCCGCGAGCCAGTCGTTGGATCGGGAATTTGCCCGGCGTGGAGGGCAAGTGTCTCAAAACCGGTAAAGCGTGGAGCATCGGACATGACAACCTCCTCAGAATAGCTAAGCCAAATTGCAGGCAACAAAAACGCCCTCAACTTACGATGAGGGCGTGAAATCATTGCACAGGGCCATTCTTCCACGTCGCTCATCTTCCAGAACACTTCTGCCGGACTTAGCACCGTTCGTATGCGGCGACGCATACGAGGGTTGCTGCGGTTTCAACGGGCCGGTCCCTCCACCGCTCTGGATGAGTGCGTGTACGTTGTTGAGGTACAGTTATGGTGTCGCCTGCACCATACAGTATCGGTAATATAAACTATGCGACGCGGATTTGTCAAGTATCTTTGCAGCGTTTTCACTCCATCCGACAGTGATGAGCTGAGAGAGGGAGAGAGAAACTCCCAAACCGGCCGACGCAGGTGCAGAGGGGCGCAGCTTTCGCTTCCGACGGTGGCCTAGGCTGGTAGGACTTCTTGACTACGGCGCAGCAATCGGCCAATGAAACCAGGCGACGAAGAGATCACCGTGTGGACGGGCGCCAACATAGCCGCCGCCAATTGCCGCCGGGCCGTTGGGCAAGCCATACGCATTGGCGACCAGCTCGGCGCAAATGGCTAATCCGAACCCGTGCCCGCTGCTGCCGTCGCTACTGAAGGTAAACCCACCGTAAAACAGATCGCTCCATTGCAGACCGAACCGTTGCTCAAGCGCCGTGCGTTGTAGCAGATCAATGCGATTAGCAACGACAATCCGTAGTGAGGGTGTTTCACATTCAAAGATAGGGAAAATGCCAACCATTACCCGCCGGTCAGCGCTGTGGCGTGTAGCATTGTTGATCAGGTTGTAAAACACGCGATCAAGCGCCGAAAACTCAACACAACGGTCAGCAACCACACCATTATAACGGGCATCAACCGTGATACTGGCCTGACCATCGGGTAGACGGTAATCAGCGTGTTGCCACTTTTCAAGCAGCAGATCGACCCCGTGTGCACGTAACTCAATGTCGCGGGCAGTACGTACCGGATCAAGATCGGGTAAACAGTTGCGCATGATCTTCAGATGATCGCGAATCAGTAGATATATGCGCTCGATGTCATCTGGTCGTACCTGACCAAGTTCGATAAGCTGCAATTGCAGAGCTAGCGCCTGGAGCGAACCACCACGTAAGTCGTGGAGAACCTGGCCGAGATGGGCATCAGCCTGATGCAGTGAAAGATTGCGCAGTTCGTGCATCAAATCATGCCAATGCGTTTCTTGCAGTAATTGCTGCAAACGATGGAGATCAATCTGCCGTTGTTGATCAAATTCGGCAAAGATCGTGAGGAGGGTCTGATACAATTCCCGTACTGTTCTCTGTATGGTTTCAGGCAACTCGTGAATACTGGCGCTACTGCGGCTGCGCGTAAAAGGATCGTGGCGAAGGAAGGGCAGGTTACATGGCGCGAGAGCCTTGACAGTTTCATCGCTAAGTGGAAATGCGCCAGACATTTTAAACTCCTGGGTTGTGTCATCAGTACAACACTTCTTATCTCATAGTGTTGAACGGTATTATAACCGATTTTAGATGTTCACTGACAAGACATATAATTGTAAATATGTACATCCTGTCACACAGTATGTCACGTTAGTGATTATCACGAAGAAATGCGGCACAGGCTTCAGGAATACTGGGATTAATAAAAATGCCGCTCCCCAGCTCGAAACCGGCCATGTACGAGAGACGCGGTACCACAGCGAGATACCAGTGAAAATAGCCATTTTCAGGTTCTTTAGCTGGTGTTGAACGGAGCACCAGATTAAAATCAGGATCGTTCAACCGGTGGTATAGCCGAGAGAAGACTTCACGAATTGCATCGGCCAAACCATCCAGCTCTGGCTCGGTGATATGGAAGAAACTGGCTCGATGTCTGCGTGGTAAAATCCACATATGAAATGGTGAAGAAGCTGCGTAGAGGACAAAAGCAACAAACGCATCATTCTGGTAAACGATACGCTCACGCTGGGTCAGTTCATCGTCTAACATCGCGCAGAAGACACACTGACCAGTATCATCAAAAAAACGACGTGCTTCTTCAATACGATGACGAATATCGCCCGGTACAACCGGTACCGCCATAAGCTGGCTGTGCGGATGTTGGAGCGATGCCCCTGCTCGTTCACCGTGATTCTTGAAAATGACAACTTGCTCGATGCGCGGATCACTGCTCATCGCCAGACCACGGTTCAGATAGGTTGCCAGTATCAAACGTATCTCGGCGTGACTCATCAAACCAAGCGTAGTATTGTGCTGCGGATGTTCGATCAACACTTCGTGGTAGCCATAACCGCTTAACGTGCGTCGTACCCCCTCAAAGTGACGAACAACCGGCCCGTGTTCGTGCAGCGCCGGGTACTTATTACGCACAATGCGTACCTGCCATGGACCGGTAGGCGGGTAACGATCAACTTCCAAGTCGAGTTCCTCGTTCCCTATACAAAAGGGGCACTGCGGGTCGTGAGGTGGACGTTCAGCAGTCGGCGGTTGATGACGAGTCTCGGTAAAGGTATTGGGACGACGCGCACGTTCGCTGGCGATGATGACCCATTCGCGGGTCGCGATATTTTGCCGTAATTCGGACATGCAATCTGCTCCACAGCGGACTTTAGGCCGCAGCATCGCACTGTAGGATGTGATGTATTGTAGCGATGATAGGCTGTATCGGCAAGTGATACCGCAGTAACGGTGTATCACGCTATCGTTACAATACAGCAATCGACGAAAGGCAAAATGACGGTATACCAGGGCTGTTCAAAGTTCTTCTGACCATCGTTCGTTGAAAGGGGTCGATCCGATCCTTCGTACTGTGATGATAGGTCGGAAAACACCCTCTCGCTCATTCCTCATGTTATACCTTCAGGCAATTGACAGTTCGAGAGCCTGAGCCACGCGCTCGCCGACGCAAAGGCGCCTCATTCCTCACTATACCTTCAGGCAATTGACAGCCTACTCTGATACGCATACAATGAAACATCAGATGATATGATCTTTTAAAGACATCCAAACTGTCGTTTAACCAACAACCTTCATCGTTCCGCACATCCCGCGTGATGAAGGAGATTGTACGCGGGAGTATGCAGACAAACTGCTTAGGAGATGATAATGTCGATCAAGCATCAACGATTGGTCGAACAGGTCATTGACCACTTACGACAACAAATACAGACAAATGTTTATCCGGTCGGGAGCAGGTTACCACCAGAACCACAGCTCATGACCCAACTTGGTGTCGGACGTTCGACCATTCGGGAAGCGATTCGCGCCCTGGCTCACGAAGGTCTGCTTGAGGTCCGGCAAGGTGATGGTACCTATGTGCGCACCGTAACAACGACCGCACCATTGGCTGTGCGATTACGGCAAGCCAGAGTCCAGGAAGTCCACGAAGTACGACGTGCGCTTGAGCTGGAGGTAGTGGCCCTGGCTGCCGGTCGGCGTAGCGATCACGACCTGGACATGATGCGACAGTGGTTGGCAGCTCGCACGGCAGCGCTGAAAGATGGCGATGTTGCCACCGCTCTTGCCGCAGATATTGAACTGCACTGCGCTATTGCTAGAGCTACTCAAAATGAAATATTGAGCGATCTCTACCGGGTATTTGCCGTTACCTTGCGTGACGCGCTTGGCGTTCTGTGGGATGTTACGACTCCATCGAGTGATGATCATTCCCATGCTGATCTCGTTGCCGCGATAGAATCCGGTGATTCAGAACGAGCAGTAGCAGTCGCACGCCAGATTCTGGTCTACCACGAAGCAACGATCTATCGATCTTCAAAAGGAGGGTAAAGGTGCTAACCGGTACGTGATCGCGTGTTGTCTCCATCAAACATCAGATCATCAGATGTTATGAAAGGTATGCCTGTATGGAACTGTTGGATTTTGGTTTAATCTTTGGTGCAGCCCTCCTCGCCGGTGCACTTAACGCGATTGCCGGAGGCGGCAGTTTCATTTCATTTCCTGCCCTGCTCGTCGCTGGTGTGCCACCCATCATTGCAAACGCTACAAATGCATTCGCTCTCTGGCCAGGAACATTGGCCAGCACCAGGGCATATCGGCAAGAATTACAAGGTCAGCGGCGAGACATCGTACTCTTCAGTGGGCTAAGCCTGATCGGTGGTCTGATCGGCGCACTTCTCCTCCGCTACACTGATGAACGGCGTTTTACCGCTCTGATCCCCTACCTCTTGCTCTTTGCAACCCTAGTTTTTACCTTTAGTCCACAGATTACCCGCCTGGCTCAGCGGATAGTGGGCACGAGCGGAAACTATCAACGCAGGCTCGTTGCCGTTGTATATATAGCTATTGCGATTTATGGTGGTTTCTTTGGTGCAGGGCTAGGAATTCTGACTTTGGCGGCGCTCGCGTTACTCGGCTACGACAACATCCACCAGATGAATGCCTTGAAAACGTTGCAGGCATCGCTCATCAATGGCATCGCCGTTATCACGTTTGTCGTAACAGGTCTTATTGCCTGGACGCCAGCGCTCGTCATGACGGTCGGTGCAATGATCGGCGGTTACGGTGGAGCAGCGATTGCCCGTCGTATTCATGCCGGACGAATCCGTACCATAGTTGTCTGGCTAAGCATTGGCTTAACGATCTGGTTTTTTGTCCGTAGCTGATCAGGATATCTGATACTGTACTTAACTCTAGCGCAATATTTCTTCCGCAAAAAACTGACTACAATGGTGGCAGAGGACTGCAAACTGAGCGGACTTGAAGCCTGTCTTCTCTACACTAATTGAGGTCCCCATTCCTGAGGAACGCTACAGAAAAAATGGACAGACAGAGCGACTTGAAGTATACTTCGCCTCTGAAATCACACAACTCTTGCCAGGTTAGGTGAAGGTGTTGTCTTCACCTACACCTATCTGATGAGATAGAACCTGCAAGCGCTTATCTGAGAGGGGGATACGGGTTGTTTCCATTTGGCATCCACGAGATTGGATAATGTTCCTCATCAAAAGACATACTCTGAGCTTACCTCTCGCTGCTGGCCTGAGAGTAATGCTATAACATTTGGCTAAAAGCGTCTATATGCCTTATCTAGACCGCATCAAAATGTTGGGAACTATACATTTACGTATCGGTGAGACTCCTGTGACTATTCCACTTTCGCTCCTCAGGACATTTGCTCTTCGCTATCTTTCAGTCGTATTTGCTGTATTCACACTGTTCATTATCGGCTACCCGGTACATTATAGGATACCATTCAGTATTCCGATAGAACTCTATTCGCGTGGTGTTGGAGAAACTGAGTTTGGTGGTGGCAAGACATTTCGCTGGTTCGCAACAGATTCATCCATTACTTTTTCAGGTCTAGATCGAGCATCACACATCTTAGTAATGAATCTGCATGACGGAATTTTACAGCGACAATTAACAATTAGGCTAAACGAAATAACTATTGCTCACTATGATGTACGGCCATCCTGGCAGAAAGTATATCTTTTGGTTCCAGAAACACAGATCACATCTTACATTGATACACTTACATTGAGCATTCCTCCTCTGGATCCGGGTAAAGACACGTATTTTGGTATTGCTGTGTCCAGCTTGTCAATTCATCAAATTGACAAAGGGACTCCCTCTCTTTTTGTTATTTTGGCTTTGATCGGAATTGCACTTAGTATAGACTTCCTTGGATACCTGACGAGGCTTAATACAGCAGATCGCACCTGGGCTGTATGGTTAGGGGTATTCCTTTGCGGTTATACCCTCGCCAACTGGCGTCTGCAAACAATGGCGCTGTTCCCGATCTGGTCGAACATGACTCTGCTTGCAATCTTCATTGCCGGTCTCCTGCGAGCGTATGTGATTCGCCGGCAAATATCGTCACCCTGGTTCGCAAGGGTACTAATGCTTTCCCTCATGCTTTTCGTGCTTCACGCCACGACCCTGAATGCACCTGCTTTCGTTGACATTGATCATCGGGCCAGGGCAAATCATGTCTTACAGATCGCAGCCGGAAATGCTGCTGCTGTTCAAGCCAGATTGTCGAATCAGTACGAATGGGGTATAAGCTCTGTACCTTACTCATTGCTAAGCTACTATTTTTTTGTTCCTCTTGCAACATTCCTGCCATCAACACTGTCAATGACTACTGGATTGAAAATAGTGGTGAGTCTCATCAATGCGACCATTCCCTCCTTGCTTTACGGTCTTATGGTCAATGCTAGTTATAGTCAACGAGCAGGTTTTTTGGCAAGTGCGCTCTGCATTGGTTTACCGGTGCAACATATCTACTTCCATGATGGTAGCTACCCGACGATTATAGGTTTGTGGTTTACCGTACTGACCATTTTCGTGATTCAGGTGTTTGAACGACGGTCGGCCTGGTCGTGGATTGGATTCCTGATAGTAACTGCACTTATCGTCATTTCATTATTGATCTACGTCATGCATATTGTATTCTTACCCGTGGTGTTAGGGGTAGCTGCCCTGATCGCATATGCACACCCAGCACTGCGCCCAACAAGTTATCGATTATTCTCAGTAGTCGGCATTAGTATCATCATCGCAATCCTTCTCTATTACGGACAATTTATCCTCCCTACCGTTTCAGCAGTTATCGATCGCCTTCAAGCGAGTACGCGAGTCGGTCACGATTCGCTTCCATCGCCTCTTGTTGGTTCTTTTCTCGAACAAGTATGGGGTCACACTCGCTTACTTCCAGTTGTATTATTGCCGATAGGACTATTCCTGATGTTTCGTAAGGGACTAAACATACACCTGGCAATGATGAGTGGCTATGTGGTACTCTTGATCATTGGCTGCCTGGTCGACACACAGTTCAGCCTGTGGAATAAGCACTGGTATTTCTGTCTGCCGGCGCTTGCGATCTTGCCAGCAATCGCCCTGGATTCTTTCGTCCAACGAGGCTTTGCCGGGCGAGTGATGACAGCAATACTCGTAGCTTTTTTAATCTGGGAAAGCACCCTGGCCTGGTTACTGCGGGCGATGATCTACGAATGGTCACTGCGAACACTGTGAAAGTTATAACTGGAACTCAGGCTGTGCAAGTCCCTGCCGGGCGATGAATGGGTTTTCTGAAACAAACATTCTTCACCGCACTATTTTTGCGTGCTGGCGATCATCCGTTCCGAAATCACCATTCATCGCGCAGAGAAGTTTCCGTATGCGTAGAACGGGTATTTGTCCGCAACCTGTACTGAGAAACCTAACGTGACCTTATCGCGTGGCGATGAACATTCCACAGCAGGAAGAGGACGACCGCCACACTTGTTACCTCACCAGGTCACACTCATCATCGAACAATTGAGACCAGAACCAATACCAAGCAGACCTACATGATCACCCGGCCGCAGCCGTCCTGCCTCTGCGGCTTGGGCCAGTGAGATTGGCAGAGCTGCCGGTCCGATGTTACCGAGTGTCGGAAAGTTAAGGAAGAGTTTCGCAGGCGTGATGTTTAACGCTTTCGTTACGGCCGCCATGTGGCGGGCGCCAACCTGATGCGGTGCGTAGAGCGCGATCTGGCGATCACTCCAATTGGGCAAGGTCTCTTGAGCCAGACGCCAGGTTGCCGAAGCCAATTCAACCCCAGCGTGCATCAGTGCGCTGGCATCGGTTTTCATATAATCGGCCTGGCCTAAACAGAGATGATTGTACTGAGTTGCCGCTAGCGTAACAACCCCGTTCAGGCGATGCCCACTATGCGAAAAACGTTCGTGGGTGAGCAACATAGCCGCCCCACCCGACCCCAGCGTGAGCGTGGCAAAATTGTCGCGCAGGTCTTGTTTCGTCGTTTCTGGCCGACGCAAGCGGCGAATCGTCGCCATTACCGCGTCTTGCGAACCTTCCCCGTCAACGATCAACGCATAGTCAATGGTACCGGCATCAATCATCATACCGGCAATGCTCATCCCAGTAAGAAAACCGAGACAGGCGTTGCGCACATCGTAGTTGATCGCCCTTGGTGAAAGGCACAGATTGCGGTGAACGAAGCAAGCGGTTGAGGGTTCGAGGTAGTCCTGACAAACTGAAGTATTAATCAACAGACCAATGCGTTCGCGATCAATCTCAACTCGCTGTAAAAGCTGTTCGGCTGCCATCGTGGCCACGGTGCTAGGCAAGGTTCCCTCATCCCAGAATCGCCGTTCGCGAATGCCCGATAGCGCCTCTAGCTTTCCCCTTGGAAACCGTAACCGTTCCATTGTTTCGGCAATCTGATCTTCAATCCAATCGGAGGTGATCCGATGCGGGGCTAACACATAACTGATCGCTTCAATCATGACATGCTTGAATAACACCTAAGCCTCCCTACCATTTCTCATCAGTCTTTCTTCGAATTGTTTCGCGTTTGTCGCAGTCGGCGATCCACATATCCAAAGTCACGCACGCTACCCAGTGTTTGTATATACATTTATACCTCAGCTATACCTCAGCGAATTGTGCAAATGTGCGTTGTAAACCTTCTTCAATACTGATACGCGGCACGTAGCCAAAATCATGGCTGGCCGCTTCATGGCTAAACCAATGCGAATGGCTAAGTTCGTGCACCATCAGGCGCGTGAGGGGTGGTTCGCCACGTAGACGCAGTGTAGTGTACACGAACTCCAGTGCGGTTGCCAGTCGGTAGGCAAGATCAGCCGGAATCTTTCCCCGTATCGGTGGGCAGCCGGCATGACTAAGGATGATCCCGATAAACTCCCAGAGATTGACCGGTCGCTCCTGACCGATAAAGTAGGCGCGTCCGCGCAGAGGCGAACGCTCACTCAGCGCTGCCGCTGCTAACACATGGGCTTCAGCTACATTTTCGACATAGCTGACATCAACCAGATTCATACCTTCACCGATTTGAAAGAGCATCCGTCTCCGTGCTCGACGGAGCAGGCGCGGGATGATGTGCGGGTCGCGTGGTCCCCAGATCAGATGGGGCCGGAGTGCAACTGTTGCGATTTCGGTTTGGCCGAGCACATACCGTTCGGCAATCGCCTTCGTTTGCGGATAAGGGGCAAGGTAACGTGTAGGATACGGCAGACGTTCATCACCGCCGTGGATGTCGTCGTCGCCGATGACAACAGACGGAGTCGAGGTGTATACCAGTTTGGGCACTCCGGCCCGGATCGCTGCTTTCACAATGCGCTGAGTCGCGCTGACATTTGCCCGGTAAAAGTCATCGTAACGCCCCCATAAACCGGCTTTCGCCGCCACGTGAAACACTGTTGTGACACCCCGCATAGCCCGCGCCAGCACTGCCGCTGCTTCAGGCAACGATAGATCGGCCTGGAAGGTTTCAACCCCCTGTGCCTGCAATTCTGGATAGGTTCCACGACCGATAACCCGGACATGATCGCCACGGGCCAGCAGATGTTCGACAATATAACGCCCGACAAAACCATTTCCACCGGTTACTAATGCGATCATAGCTCGTTATTCAGCGACGCCCAAACGATGTGCTGCCCATTGTGCTAATTGCTCACGAAAAATCTTTGCGTTATGGCGGATATCAACCGGGAACGAGGGATGGATCAGAAAGTTCTGGATTTGTGCAGTCGTATCGCTCGTTGCCGCTAGTTGACGTAATTCAGCTATCAGTCGCGAGGGCGACATCGTTACTGCGCGGTTGCGTTCAACCACGACAACCGGCATCTGAGCACCGGGTGAACCAACGCCAACCAGTGCCGAGCGGGCAACGGCCGGATGCTGGTTGAAGAAACGTTCAATCGGTTCGGTGAACAGTGTCCCACTGGCAGTGATCACACGTTGACTCTTCCGTCCGTAAAACCACAATCGCCCCTGTTCATCGAAGTAACCCAAATCTCCCATTCGATGCCAGACGTGCTCGCCATCAGTGATCTTAGCCAACGCAGTGGCTCGTGGTCGTCCGACGTAAGTGCGAGTCACCGTCGGGCCGCGCACGCAAATCTCGCCAATCACTTCTGCCGGTAAGCGTTGGACATCACGCCAATCGGCGATTGGCTCATCACTGATTGGGATGATTGCCACTTCCATACCCGGAACCGGATAGCCAATACACGTACCGGCCAGTGGTGACGGCCGCTCGGTGTGGGCCTTCAGGATGTCGCGACCACTGATCGAGCTGACCGGTAGTGCTTCAGTAGCGCCATAAGGCGTGTAGCTATCGGCTGGCGGTACCAGAATCCGGTGCAGACGCTCGTGCAGGTGGAGTGGCACCGGCGCACCAGCCATCAAGACGCGCCGTAACGACGGTAGTTGAATATCATGCGCCAGACAGTAGGTAGTCACCTTCTCCCAAATTGCCGGTGAGCCAAATGTTGAGGTCACACCCAGGTCGCGAATAAACTCAACCACTGCTGCCGGATCGCACTGTGCTGGACGGGTTGGGTCAATGGGCGGAATTGCCGACGTGACTCCTAATGCCACGTTGAACAGCGCGAACAGTGGAAAAGCCGGCATCTCGATCTCGCCTGGCGCAATTCCAAATAGGTCGCGCAAGATATGAATCTGCGCCTCAAACATACCATGCGTGTAGAGAACACCCTTCGGGACGCCGGTACTCCCACTGGTAAAGACAATCGCCGCTGGATCATCAGCCGTCGTCTCGACCAGGGGGAACGGCGTTCGCATTGGGAGATCGAGTTCGCGGAGGGCAGCCGCACCGAGGATGGCTGGCCCCACTGAAACTGCATATCTGATTGTCGCGCAGGCACGAGGAAAGATCAAACGCAGGAGATGGGCACGTGGTACCCCGATCAAGGCCTCTGGTGCGGCTTCAGCAATACATTGCGCAAGATTTCGTCGTCCCATTGCCGGATCAATCAAGATCGGTACACAACCGGCTTTCAACAGCGCAAACGTCAGCCGAATCAACGGCTCTCCCGCCGGAACCATCAGCAATACCCGCATTGCCCGCTTCAGACCGTAGGCTGTCAGCCCCCAGGCCAGCCGATCACTGGCCGCATGCAATGCGGCAAAACTCTGCCGCCGATAGATAACCTTACCCGCCCGATCTCGCCCGATCCCGCTAATGACGGCGGTCTGTTCGGGGTGTTCCTGCGCCATCCACGACAGGTAGCGGGCAACATTTGTTCCCGTTGGCGCTGAACGCAGCGCATGCTGCGCTACCGATAGCGTGTTGACCATTGGTGCCCTCTCGTCACACTACTGTTCGATACCCAGGGCGGTCAGGATGAAAGCATATTCCCAGGCAAACTCTTCAAGACGGGCGAACCGACCCGAATGACCGCTATGCCCGGCTTGCAAATTGGTGCGCAGCAGAAGCATAGTGTCGTTGGTCTTCATCGTGCGCAGTTTTGCTACCCACTTCGCCGGATCCCAGTACGGTACCTGTAAGTCGTATAGCCCGGCAGTAACTAGGATGTGAGGATACGGTCCTGATTTGAGGTTCAGGTAGGGATCGTAAGCTCGCATGACAAGATACTCGGCCTCAATTACCGGATTCCCCCATTGCTCCCACTCGGTAACTGTCAGTGGCAGATCGGGCTTGAGCATCGCAATAATCACATTCGTGAACGGAACTCCGGCGACTACGGCCTGAAACAGATCGGGACGGGCATTGACAACGGCTGCCATCAGCAGACCACCAGCACTCCGCCCATTGATCGCCAGTTGTGATGGCGAGGTGTAGCCTTCCGCAATCAAGTGTTCGGCGCAGGCGATAAAATCGCTGAACGTATTTGGCTTGTGCCGCAGCCGACCTTGTTCGTACCATTGCCGTCCCAGCTCCTGACCACCACGGACATGCGCGATCGCGACGGCAAACCCCCGATCAAGCAGACTCAGTCGCTTACTGTCGAACACCGGATCATAGCTGTAGCCATACGCCCCGTACCCGCATAACAGACAGGGGCCACCCTGACGCGGTCGATCACGGCGATAAACGATAGAAATCGGGATGTGTGCACCATCGGGTGCAGTTGCGGTCAATCGCTCACTCACATAGAGCGACGGATCGTAGCCAGAGGGAATCTCTTCTTGCTTTAGCACCTGCCACGTGCCATACCGCATGTCGTAGCTGATCACCGATGGCGGTGTTACCAGTGAGCTATACAGCAACCGAAGTTGATCGGTAGCAAATTCTACATTTTCGTCTGCCCAACAGGTATAAACCGGTTCGGGGAAGTCAATGTAGCGCGGGTGATTCCCATCTGGATCACTAATCCGAATCTGCCGCAAACCGGCCCGTCGCTCGTAGACGACCAGATAATCGGCAAAGCAATCAATGCGATCAAGCAGGGTATCGTCACGTCCTGGCAAGATTTCAACCGTGTTCGTTGGATCGCTCACCGGGGCGCGCAGAAGCCGAAAATTCTCGGCGCCGTCATTCGTTCTGATGTAGAAGTGATCGCCGTGGTGATCGACAAAGTATTCAATCTGCGGACGACGTGGATAGATCACCTGCCATTCGGCAAAAGGAGTTGCCGTTGGGAGATAATGCACTTCAGTGCCGTTGTGGCTATAACAGGTGAGCAGCAAGTACGTACCGGAGCGACTTCGCCGCAAGCTGAGATGGAAACGCTCATCGGTCTCTTCGTAGATCAAGACATCATCGGCAGGTGAGGTACCGAGCACGTGGCGATACAGGCGATACGAACGATGCGCATCATCGTACACTGTGTAAAAGAGGGTTTGATCATCGGCCCACTGCGCGTCATCAACACGTTCAATCGGGGCATCCAGCACTGTACCGCTTGCCAAATCCTTGATAAACAGGGTAAAAATGATGGAACCGGTTGTATCGAGACCATACGCCAGCCGCTGCTGATCAGGTGACGGCTCATACGGGCCAAGACGGCAAAAGGCATGCCCAGTAGCCAGGGCATTCAGGTCAAGTAAAACCTCTTCGGGACCATCATCACCGACTTTCCGGCACATCAACGGGTACTCAGCACCCTGTTCGGTGCGGGTGTAGTAGCGGTAACGACCGCGAGGAACCGGTACCGAACAATCATCTTCCTTGATACGACCACGCATCTCGTGGTAAAGCCGCTCGCGCAAAGCTGCTGTCGGTGCCATAACTGCCTCGGCATACGCATTTTCCGCTTCGAGATAGGCAATCACTGCCGGATCGTTCCGATCCTCAAGCCAGGCAAAGTCATCAACAATCTCGTCGCCGTGTAAGCGAATAATCACCGGTTTCCGCATTGCAACCGGCGGCTGAATAGTCTCACGGTACATAGATAATGCTCCTCATTCTGCCAGCAACCACTGTGCCAAGTATGCAATCATCGTATCAGAGGCGTCTTCCAATACGTAATGCCCGGCATCATCAAGGCGGGTCACATACGCGGTCGGGAAACGGGTCAACCATCCGGCCAGAAAGCGATCGTCGAAACACCAATCGCGTCCGCCCCAAAAAATGCGCACCGCTTTGTGACGAAGCACCACTAGATCGCGATCAATAGCATCAACAACCGGCCAGGTTCGGTGTCCTGGATGGAGTGGAATATCTTGCACAAAACGGGCAATTGCCACCCGATCAGCCGGCGTCTGATATGGCCAGAGATAACCGGCCCGCACTGCCGGATCTAACGGTCGTGTGACGGCCATCACTGTAGCGGCAAGGGCAAAGGCATTCACGTGCCGGATGGCCCATTCGCCAATCCACGGCAACTTCCCTACCGCAATACGCCACGGCACATACGGCGAGAGAAATGCCGCCGTATTCAGCAATACGATCCGCCGCACCAGTTCAGGATGGCGAACAGCCCATCCCATTCCGATGGCACCACCCCAATCATGAACCACCAGATCAACCGGCCCCAGGTTGAGCCAGGCCAACAGTTGTTCAAGATGACGAATATGGTTGGCGAGGCAATACGGGTAGTGTAGTGGTTTGTCTGATAACCCACAGCCAAGATGGTCAGGCGCGATCACCCGCCGTCGGTCACGGAGTGCCATAATCAGGCGTCGGTAAAAGAAAGACCAGGTTGGATTCCCATGAAGCATCACAACCGGTATTCCTGTGCCTTCGTCGACATAGCGAATAACGCCAGTACCGCCGGGTAGAGCGTACTCGCCAACCCGAAAGGGAAAAAGGGCTTGCAGCGCAGCCGGTAGAGTGAGGTGTGTCAGCATGCGTGAAATGTTCTCCGCTACACATACAACAGTCCAATCTGAGTATACACCGACTGGCAACTGTACGCACTAGCGAACAATGGATTGTCCGCCAATCCCACTGCTAGGAAGAATGCAGACATTACATCATTGCTCGTTGCAGGAACTGACTTGCTTCTTCGGTTGGCAATGGTTGACCGAGCAAATATCCCTGACCATAATCGCATCCTACCATACGCATCCGTTCAACCTGCTCAACAGTTTCCAGACCTTCGGCAACCACTTCCAGATGAAGTCCACGCGCTAAATTGACAATAGCATTCACAATCGCTTGCGAATGATGATTCTGATCGATTTGAATAATAAAGTTCCGATCAATTTTAATCTGATCGATTGGCAATTGTATCAAATAACTCAATGACGAATAACCAACCCCAAAATCATCAAGCACGATCTGGATACCATAATTGCGAAGTTGCGCTAACACTGCTGCCGCCTCTTGACTGTATTCCATCAAGGTGTTTTCGGTGAGTTCTAGTTTAATTGATTGCGGTGGTATGTTGTACTGTTCTAATACCTGCACGAGTCGCGCATAGAGATCGGGCACCATAAACTGGCGCGCCGAAAGGTTTACGTGAATTGACAGATCGTTGGCCGATAACGTTTGTCGCCATTCGGCCAGTTGCTGGCAGACAAGTTCTACGACCTGCCAACCAATCGCGGTTCCCAAACCGATCTCTTCGGCAATGTTTAGAAAAGCTGCTGGTGAGAGCAGTCCGTGCACCGGGTGTTGCCAGCGCACCAACGCCTCAAACCCGATCAATTTCCCCGAATGAATGTTAACAATTGGCTGGTAGTAGACGACAAACTCGCGCAATGTTACTGCCCGTCGCAAATCATGTTCAAGCGCCAGCCGGGCCTGCGCTGCTTCGCGCATAGCTGGTTGAAAGACAACGTAGCGTGATTTCCCGGCTGCTTTTGCCCGGTACATTGCAACATCGGCGTCACGTAATACTTCAGCAGGATCGTTATATTCTGCCGAGCCGAACACGATGCCCATACTGGCAGAGGAATGGAGGAGATGACCGCTAACCTCAAGCGGACGATCTAACTGCTGTAAGATACGCTCTGCGACGCTGATTACCTGATCAACGGAAGCTATATCATCAAGCAGGATAACAAACTCATCACCACCCATGCGCGCACATGTGTCTATGGCGCGCAGACACCGGTACAATCGTGTCGCAACTGCCACCAAGTATCGATCGCCAACCGGATGACCAAAACTGTCATTGATAAACTTGAAACGGTCGAGATCAAGGAAGATCACGGCAAAGTGGTAGTCAGGGTGACGTTGGCTCCGTTTGATCGCCTGAGATAACCGATCACTCAAAAGCAGACGGTTTGGCAAACCGGTAAGTGCGTCGTGCAAAATCCCGTGTTGTAGGCGCAATTCCATCAATTTTCGTTCGGTCACATCGCGGTAGTTAACGATGACCCCCTCTACCGCCGGATCATCGAGCCAGTTAGACGCAGTTGCTTCGATTCAGCGCCAGCCACCACCAGCCCGAAGCACACGAAACTCGGTGATCGTCGAGGCGCCAGATTGTCGAACTAAATCAAAAAAGGTATGTTTGACCCGTTCACGATCAGCCGGATGAATAAAGGTGAAGCTAGAAACTGGTTGTGACAGAAAGCCCTCTACCTGATAGCCGAGCAGATGACGAGTCGAGGGACTGGCATAGCGAACCAACCCATGCCGATCGACAATTAAAACTGCATCACTGCTGCGTTCGATCATTGCGCGAAAGAGACGTTCGTTCCGCTGTAAGGCCTGTAAAGCCTCTTGTCGTTCGATGAATAACCGGCGCTCACGCAACGCGCGTTCGGCGATCCGCGGAAGTTCGAGAAGAGTTGCTGGCGTCTTTACCACATAATCCAATGCCCCCGCCTTAAGTGCTGCTACCGCAGTTTGTTCATCACCATGGCCGGTCATTAAAACGACCGGTAAGGGTACATCTGCATCCGTGATGATCAGCAATTCATCACTACGACCATCAGGCATGTACAAATCGCAAATAATCAGGTCGAAGGAGTGTGTTGCTAAGAGTTGTCGGGCTTCGTGGAGCGATGATGTAGCCGTGATCTGTACTGCACTGTGCTCAAATGCCCGTTGGATAAGCGCAACATGATCGAGATTGTCTTCAACTAACAAAATGTGTGGTTTCACTGCAAACTACCCGCCAATCTAAATGCAGACTCGGAAGCGTGTG
Organism: Chloroflexus sp. MS-G; assembly: GCF_000735195.1. Classification (GTDB taxonomy): domain Bacteria; phylum Chloroflexota; class Chloroflexia; order Chloroflexales; family Chloroflexaceae; genus Chloroflexus. The sequence goes on along the minus strand of NZ_JPIM01000033.1, from coordinate 7,579 downwards.
CCTGGTACCTCATCATGCTCGTTTCATGCATGAAGTACCTGATTCCATTCCAGCCAGTAATCACCCAAATCGTTCATCATCCGGATAAACTGCTCAAAATCGACCGGCTTGACCAGATAACTGTTGGCATGAAACTGATACGCCAGGCGAATATCGCTCTCCATCCGCGATGTTGTCACGATTACCACCGGAAGATGCCGGAACGTAGGGTCAGTTTTGATCGCTTGCAACACCTCAAGACCGCCCAAGCGTGGGAGTTGCAAATCAAGCAACACGATATGAGGGGATGGATTAGTTTCCGGATCGGTGTATGGTGCTTGCCGTCGCAGATAATGAAGTGCCGCTTCACCATCTGCAACGTGAATAATGCGGTTAGGAATCCGATGATCGTTCAGCACACGAGTGATCAGTTCAGTGTGATCAGGGTTATCTTCCACCAGTAGAATCACGACTGGATCGATACTGCCCGACATGATTGTACTCCTTACCATAACTTACTCTGATACAGGTGGCTGTGGCAATGTGAGATAAAACGTTGCACCTTTTCCCAAGCCTTCTGATTCCACCCATATCTTACCACCGTGCGCTTCGACAATGCGGCGTGCCAGCGCCAGACCGATACCGGTGCCCTCAATCTGCATATTGAGACGCTCGAAGAGACCGAATATGCGCTGCGCGTGACGTGGTTCGATGCCGATCCCATTATCACGAACACTAACGAGAACAAAACCGGGTTGATCGGCAGGTCGGGCTTCGATCCAAATCTGCGGTGACGGCTGGTCACCCATAAATTTCGCTGCGTTATCGATCAGATTCTGAAACACTTCACGCAACCGTGTCCGATCACCGTAAATTTCCGGCAGGTTTGGTGGCAGATTGAGGTAGACATTCCGTTCGGCTAGTCGGCTACTCACACTGGCTGCTGCCTCACTGATCAATAGTCCCAGACCGATCCGGCTGGGCTGGCTGAGTTTCCTACCCGCCCGTGACAGATTGAGCAGATCTTCGAGGAGCTGGTACATACGGTCGGCAGCGGCGATGATTCGTTGCAGATCGGCAGGAATCCGCTCTAAATTACCCGCTTCCAGGTCGCGTTGAATATAACTGGCAAAGCCTTTAATCGTAATGAGTGGACTTTTGAGATCGTGCGAGACCGTGTACGCAAATTGTTCCAGTTCTGTGTTGCGCGCAGTCAGTTCATTCAGCAAACGTTCACGTTCAATTTCGGCCTTCTTTCGTTCAGTAACATCAATTCCCAGCGCCTGATACTCTATCGGTACGCCGTTATCATCTAACAGTAGACGATTGATCCAGTGTTGCCAGCCGATTGTGCCATCGGGTTGCAACACCTCATGCTCATGTTCCATGGTCGGCTGCTCAGGGGTAAGCTGACGAATATCAGCGGCAACCTGTGCCCGTCGTTCGGGGGGAATTAGCTCATAGAAATTGAAACCGATAAGTTCCTCGCGTGAACGCTGGAATGTCTGGCAGTAGCGATCATTCACAAACGTCAGTGTTCCATCGGCCAGGAAACGACAGATCAAGGCCGGCATATCTTCGACCAGACCACGGTAGTAGAGTTGGCTACGTTGCAGCTCGGTTTCAATCGTTTTCTGTGCGGTAATATCAATTTGAAGTCCGTACATGCCCTGCAACACGCCTTGTGCATCTACGACCGGCTGACCGATGCCACGCAACCAGCGGATTGTGCCATCGGGTAAGATCACCCGAAAATCAACGGTCAATTCCTGAATGTTGCTGATAGCACGGTCAACTGCTGCCCGAACAGTAGCCTGATCATCGGGATGAATACGCGCCAGCCAGGTGCGGAAAGTAAGTTTTTCGCGGGTGGGTTCGATGGCAAGCAGAGGATAATTTTCTGGCGACCAACGAATGGTTCGGGCCTGGGCATCCCACTCCCAGGCCCCGGCGCGCGCTGCCAGCAGTGCCTGCCGCAGCCATTGCTCGGCTCGTTTACGTTCGGTAGCCTCCTGACGACTCTGGCGTAGGGCAGCGGAAAGTTGCGCATCAACGATGAAAATAATGATACCGGTTAGGAGTAGGATCACCGAGATCAGAATGGTATAGACGAGCGATGTCTCTAATAACTGCGTCGTCTGTGGTAGCCAGCCAGTCAATTCGAGAAGCCATAGCCCCAACATCGTGGCGCTACTTACCAGCGCAGCACCTGATGCTCCGTAGCGACCAAATCCAATACCGGTCAGTAACACAACAAGAACGTAGTGCAGCACTGCCGAGCTACGCACACCACCGCTGAAAAGAGCTGTAACGGTAATGACGAACCAGAGGACGCCGCATACCAGACCGGTGCCTGTGTAGACCGCTCCACGGCGTACCATCCAGGCCCCTCCTGTAAACGTAATGGTCATTACTGCCGACGCCAGCAGTGGGATTGCTGGTTGGGCGTAGAGAAATGGGCTGACAATGCTAAACAGACCGGCAATAAGCGCCAGAGTGCTAAAAATCGGCCACAAGATCACTGCGCCGTACTGCTGTCGGTTGGCAAACGGAGTTTCCAAGGGGAATATATGGGTAAAGAAGTCTGTGAGTAGATGATCTGAATTCATATATTCATACAATGTTTCAGTATACAGAAGATCACTATTCCGTGTCAACCATATTATATTATGATTCAATCATCGAACAGATGTCGTATACTAACAACCGGTGCTTCTTTTTACCATTAACATATCGGATTGTTATTACCAAAACCGTTTCACTTGGCTTTAAAGTGAGCTTATTTGCAACAAGATTGATACTGCTATGCGCTATTGTTTGATCATCATGCTACTGGCTGGACTGATCGCCTGTAGCACCACGACCTCACTGCCCACCCCATCACCAACTTCAGCAGTAGTACGTCCAACACCGGACATCCCACTGTTACCGGCGCCATTGTACGTACTCGACCGTGGACAGATTGCGCGTATCGAACGTGATGGCGCGACTCGTCGCCAACTAACCCGTGAACGAATTGAATACGCCGGTATTCCGCCAATCAGTGATATGGATATTCACCCTACCGCCGGGATGGTTTACGTGGTGGGTGCGGCTGCCGGTGACCGACTGGTACGCACGGATCTTGACGGCAATAATCCTCAGATCGTTTACGAGGAAGCCGGGCATCAGCTCAGTGCGGTACGCTGGTCACCTGACGGTGCGCTGATCTATCTCCGGTTTCAAAACAACCGTGAAATCCGTGATCTCCCTGACGGTCTCTATCGGATCGCGGCGAGTGGAGGGGCGCTCGAATTAGTTCTTGCCGATGATCCTGTTGATAATCCAACGAATCCGTCTCGCTCAGTACGCAGGTATTATCCATTCCTCTGGGATTCAACAGGGAACACATTGATAGTCGAGTCGTCGGCCACATTTTACGACGATTGCGAGCTGGTGTTCTGGCAAGCGCAACGCCAGGAACTGCGTCGCCCGACTCTGCCGGAGGACATGCAGAGTCTGTGTGGCGAAGCTTTTTGGCTTAGTGATGGCAATGCCGCGCTCTTCCTCATCGGACCACCCACCGGTCCTGGTATCTGGCAGGTAGACGTGCAAACCTTGCAAGCGCAGCCACGCACCGCTGATGGTGTCCTGGCCCGAGCCCCCTTTCTCAAAGGTGATGATCTGCTCTTTGTGGCTGTAGATCGTGTCAATGACGGGTTTACCTTTACGCTCACCCGGCAGTCACCTGATGGCGCGTTAACCAGGCTGCGACCACCGTTTCGCGAAACTCCCCTCCTCATTCGCTGGGCGCCCGACGGGAGCGGCATTGCTGCGGTCGTTCAAACTGCGCGTGGTACAGCATTACGCTGGTATCCGATTGGTGATTTGCCAGCGGTCGAATTACCCCAAACAGAAAATGGAGTTTCATGGTTGATTTGGGGATCGATTCCTGATCGCAGTTGAGCGGTACCGGGTTACCAATCTTGCCTCTTCCCCAGGCGATGTCGTGTTCCTTGCCTTCCGTTTGCGGAGCAATGGTTATACTGCTGCGCCAGCCGATGGGGTTCCAGTTGTGGCACGATGCGAGTTACCGGTCTGCACATCTCGCGCCACTGATGACCGTTACCATCCTGGCAGAGCGAGTTCCAAACCCTCCCACTCATGTGTTCTTCTCGCGCACCTCTACCTCTATTCGGCCATTGCCAGCAGACGTTGCCACTGTTCGGCGGTAACCGGTACCACCGAAAGGCGCCCCTGGCGCACCAGCGCAAAATCGGCAAAAAAGGGATCGGCCTTAATCGCTTGCAACGTGACAGGGCGTGCCAACCATCGTAATGGAACAACATCCACGACCAACAGACGAGGATCACTCTGCTTGGGGTCAGGGTATGGATCGCTCACGACCTGAGCGAGACCAACTGCCTGACGCTCATCACCCGTGTGGTAGATCAATGCCTCATCACCACAACGTATGTCGCGTATGTGCTTGAGCGCCACATTGTTGGTCACTCCATCCCATACTGTGCGTCCTTCTCGCAGCAGATCGGCAAAACTGTAGACGGTTGGTTCAGTCTTGAGTAACCAATAGTTCGGCATAGCGTCCTCTACACTCGCTAGGGTCAGCTTTCGTTGCTGCCTATACATCATTCGCGAGACGATCATACCAGATTTGCTATAATATCCGGCGTGAAAGGGGGCTACGTGAACGACGACTTTGAACAGCTTGACGACTACACTATCTTGGGTATTAAGCCTGGCGCAACACCGGCTGAGATAAAACAGGCTTATCTCAAACAGATCGGAATCTATCATCCTGATCGCTTCGCAGGTGCTTCGCCTGAACAACAGGCCTATGCTGCCCGCCGTGCTCGCCGTATCAACCAGGCCTACCAGAATCTCCGCCGCCGCCGTTCAGTTTCTGTACCGGTCACGACAACGCAGCGTGATTATCAAGCTGAACTGTACGCGCAGGCGCAAGAGCATCTGTCCGCCGGTAGACGGTTACAGGCGTTAGCCACATTACGCGAATTGCAACGCATCAATCCCTGGTACCGCGATTGCGCCACGCTGATTGCAACCCTTGAGTCAGAACAGCGATCTGCGGTCGTGACCCCGCGCACCGTCTCACGGCGTACCGTGCTCGTTGCAATGGCAAGTGGTGTTGGGCTAAGTTTGCTGGGTTGGTTGGGTTGGCAGCAGTTGCAGGGCGCGACCGCGTCACAACAGTATCCGCCAGCGATGCTTCCAACGACGATCTCAGAGCCAACGACTCCGCCATCACCTACTGTTGCTCCCTCACCGACGACTCCGCCATCACCCACTGTTGCCCCTTCACCGACGGCGGTGCCATCACCTGCTGTCACACCATCACCTACTGTCGCCCCATCACCCACTGTTATCACTAGCGGCCCAGTAGTTTATCAAGCCAACTTCGGAGCCAACAGCGATTGGCCGACCACCAGTGGTAACGGCTGGAGTGTCGGTGCTGATAACGGTCGGTATCTGATCCAGGCTAACGCCGGGCTGGGCGACATCTGGGCATTTCGGACTTCACCGATTGGGAGCGATTTTGTTGTGGACGTAGAAGTGCAGGTTACCGGCGATTGGGCTGGTCTCATGCTACGATTCAACGATCCGAAACATTACCTGAGTTTTCTGATCAATCCGGTGCAGGGGCAGTATCGCTGCGACGAACGGAATGGTGATCAACGAATCGTGCTCGCCACAGGTCAGGTGGAAGTGCGAGATGCTACCCGACTCGGCGCCCGACTTGAGAACCAAGGCATAACACTCTTTGTAGACGACCAGATTGTAGAAATGTTGACCGCCTCCTCACCTCCCCCCGATCCACGGTACGGTCTCATCGTGCGCGCTGAACGCAATCCAACGACAGCGGTCTTCCGTAACCTCACCATCCGTGCCCTCAATTAAGGACGTTGTGGCAGCCACATCGCCAGCACACCGTCGCTGCGGCGAGTGGCAATGCCCCGGTTGATGTCTAGTACGTGAACGCCGTCATTAGTGCCATACGCCAATGCCCGCCCATCGCTTGACCATAGATCGAAAGAGAGCGTGTACGCATCGAAAAAGTTAATCTGGGCGAGAAACTCCTGGCTGGGAACAAACGTGTTCAGAGTTCGCGAGGAAGTGCCATTCCGACCAACCAATTGCCAGCGCAGTTGTGGTGAACCACTGCTCGAACGGCCCGCAGGGGTAAGGTAGGCAATCTGTTCCCCATTTGGTGACCAGAAAAAGGCAACAACATCGTCATCAGTCGCCGAAAGTGTCCGCACCGAACCATCGAGCGTTACCAGCTTCAACGGGCCGAAACCTTCAGGTCCGACGGTTGTATACGCAATCTCATCACTCTTTGGCGAACGACTGAAGATGATGGCTGCCATTGGTTCACGTGCCAGTACTTGTGGTTGCATTTCGCCAACCTTGACTCGGGTCAAGACGCTCTCAACCTTTTCAACCGTTGGTGGGCCTTCAATTGGCGGTTGCGCTACGTAAAAGAAACTTTCGCCATCAATACTCCAGGCAGGAACCTGAAAAAACCCGGGATCGTCAATTTCGTACAACGGTTGTTTCCGACCGAGTTGTACCGAGATGACCCGCCCGTCCTCGAAGATAGAGCCTCCGATATGTACCAACACCGACGAGCTATCAGGTTGCCAGGCCAGATACAACGAACTCGGCGAAACACTCACTAATTCAGCCTCGCGCGAGCCATCTGCTGGCACAATATGCATTCCTAACCCGCCGGTGCTACGGTTTGACAAGAACGAGAGATGCTGACCGTCAGGCGACCAGACCATATAGAGCGGTGGATTGGTTGTCGAGCGATACAATTCGGTACGTGTCCCACTACGTAAATCAATAACTTGCAGGATACTGACATTGCCCTTCCGGCTAATGTAGGCAACGCGACTTCCGTCAGGTGCCAACGCCGGATAGCGAAACAACTCTGTACTGAGATCATCGGCCAGTACCTGGGCGTTCCCCTGGCGATCAACAATTGCCAGTCGTTGTCCCGGACCAACGACCAGTAATTTCTGATCAACCGGGCGATTCGTAATGAGCAGGAAAGCCACTACGCCTGCGCTCAGACTGCCGATGAGAATCACTATGCTTAACAGCCCAATAATCGTCAATAAGATTCGGCGGGCAGCCATACATCGCTCCTTTCCGGTGAGGGGTGTATGTTAAGTAGTATAACAAGGTTTCGGTGTAAAAAGAAAAATTTTTTCACGCCGTGGACTGTTCGCTTATTCTGCCGATGCTTTGCCGCGCCTTCGGGATGATCGTCCCTGAAGCGTGATACCGGGCAAGCATTGTCCTTCTCGCTACGCCACGTAAGGACGTGTTCACCTTTCGCTCCTAGCAGCAGCGGGAGGGAATGAGAACTGCCGGCTATGTGCAGGCTAGAAGACTACCATCCAGGAAAGAGGAGTATCGCTCTAACAACATCCCGCAAGTGTTTGGAATGGCGATCTAGTAAAGAACGCCAACAACAAAACCGTTTCTTTATGCTACAACTTGATAAATCGGTACAGTTTTTCTCAATTTTCACGCTTGTGTGCTATGATTGCGAAGAATTGATCAAGAACTTGCTCAA
>NZ_JPIM01000032.1 GCF_000735195.1 Chloroflexus sp. MS-G | reverse complement strand
CTTGAGATAAATGAGGGATAAAATTGTATGCACGATGATGCACCACCCATACCATTCTGGATGATCGGCTTATTGGGGGCATTTGTTTTGATCGGGATCAGTATCTTTATGCAACAAACTCGTACCGTTGCTCTCAGCGATCAGTTTGCGCGTCAGCCAACCCCAATACTACCACTCCCTGCGTTACCGCAGTTGGAAGTACAGAATCTGTCACCAGAGATACAAGAAATGGCTCGTAACCTTTGGCGACAGATCGGCGCCGGGAATCGTTCACAGCCGATTGATCCTGTTGGTAGTAGTCAACGGCTACGAGTTATTATTGATGCGCTGGAACCAACCGCAAATGGAATACGGATAAGGGGAACGGTTACGAATCTTACTAATACTGAATTATCAGTCCCGATTAGCGCTTTTGAACTGCGTGACAGTAGTGGCGAGAGCTATCGAGCGCCGGGAACAACAATTGCCAACCTACCACCTGGTGGATCAACACCGCTTGAACTGAGTGTACCGTTACCGAACGGACGGGGGCTTTTACTCATCACGCACCTCCCGCCTGATCCGCCAATCGAGCAACGCCTGCTGATTGATATTCAGGAAACGCAACCATGAGCGAAACGCTACGTGAACGTCTGGCATTGGTACAGGCCCAAATTGCTACTGCGGCAGCCGCTGCGGGTCGTCAGGTACACGAGATACAACTGATCGCGGTTAGTAAGACCCATCCGCCAGAAGTGATCGCTGAGGCAGCATCTGCGGGTATCAGCGATTTTGGCGAGAATCGGGTTCAGGAGGCGCAGCGAAAGATTGCCGCATTACACCATCTTCACCCGCGTCCACGCTGGCACCTGATTGGCCATCTCCAGCGCAATAAGGCGCGCCTTGCAGTGGAACTTTTCGATCTGATCCATTCAGTTGACAGCTTACGACTGGCCGAAACGCTTGATCGTTATGCGCGTGAACGCGACCGTCGGCTGCCGATTTTGTTGCAAGTGAATGTCAGTGGTGAGACGAGCAAAGAGGGGTTCGCGTTGACCGGCGGGATCAACAACGAGCCAGCATACCGGGTATTTTTGCACGACGTAGAGGCGATCTTGCAACTGCCTGCGCTTGAAGTGCGTGGACTGATGACCATTGCGCCAATCGTCGATCATCCCGATCAGGCACGGCCCTACTTTGCAGCACTCCGTGAGCTACGTGACGATCTGGCCCGCCGCTATCCAAACACCGATTGGCGCGAACTGTCGATGGGGATGAGTGATGATCTGACCGCAGCGATTGCTGAAGGGGCGACAATGGTGCGGATCGGACGGGCCATTTTCGGCGAGCGCCATTATGACCAGGGATAAGAAGGTACTGTGCAATGAGTCAACTTCCTGCCGATTTTACGATTCTGGCTCTTGAAACATCGTGCGATGAGACAGCCGCTGCCGTTGTTCGTGGTGGACGGACGGTCATCAGCAACATTGTTGCTTCTCAGATGGCAACTCACGAGCGTTACGGTGGGGTCGTGCCAGAGATCGCATCACGCCAACATATTCTTAGTCTCGTGCCGGTGGTGCGAGCAGCACTCGCTGCTCTTCCCAACGGCTGGGCTGATGTGCACGCCGTAGCTGCAACCCACGGGCCGGGTCTGAGTGGTGCGCTCCTTACCGGTCTTAATGCGGCTAAGGCAATGGCTTGGCAGCGCGGTCTGCCTTTTGTGGCGGTTAATCATCTCGAAGCCCACCTATACGCCGGCTGGTTAGGAGATACGCCACCACCACCGTTTCCGCTTGTCGCTTTGCTAGTGAGTGGTGGACACACGTTGCTGGCCTTGCTGCGTGACCATGGTCAGTACGAACTGCTCGGTCAGACACGCGATGATGCGGCCGGTGAAGCCTTCGATAAGGTAGCCCGCATTTTGGGACTCGGTTATCCAGGTGGACCGGCAATTCAGGCTGCGGCAGCGCAGGCTACTCCTGGCGGTGTACTACCACGAGCCTGGCTCCGTGACAGTTACGATTTCTCATTTAGCGGACTGAAAACGGCTGTCTTGCATCGAGTGCAGGATCGGTTAGCGCAAATCTCTCGTTTGAGTGGGCGTAAGGGTGTCGCGGAGCCTTCCCAACTCGATGCACCGTTTGTTGCTCAGATGGCTTACGCTTTTCAAGAGTCGGTCGTAGATGTGCTGGTCACCAAGACAGTTGATGCCGCACGGCGTTACAAAGCTCAGGCCATTCTGTTGGCCGGCGGTGTCGCCGCCAACCGCCGTCTGCGCGAAGAGCTGATCCGACGGGCCCATGTGCCGGTTCATTTGCCAGCACTTGACCTTTGTACCGACAACGCAGCTATGGTAGCGGCGGCTGCCTTTTATCGTTTTCATGCTGGTGTGCAGCACGGCTGGGATGTCGATGTTACGGCTAATTTGCCACTCTGAACACCAAACGTGCGTTGGTTGAACACATTGCACCTCGGCTGAGGTATTGTTTGACCAGAATCGGCTCAACTCAACGACTACAGGTTCAACAAAGAATCTATTCTGCCCGCCGACGCAAAAACCAGATACCGGCAAGGATGAACAGAATGATGGCCAAACCAACAACCACTAGCAACGGGGGCGGATTGGGGCGGGCTGGCTGGGGCGAAGCGGGCAACCCGGCATGCCCGCCATCGGCAGGTTCACGAGCAGCGCCATTCGTTGGCTCCGATTGGATCGCAGCGATCCCTGCTGCTGGTGACACTTGTTCGGCCATTGCACTTATCTCCGGTTCGGAAGTTGGCTCCTGTCGAGCAAGAGCCTCTGGTTGGGCAGCGAGTGCCGGTACGTTTTCAGGAACAGCCGTTGCAGCCACAGGCGCCGCCGTCTGGAGTGGCATACGGTTGAGATTGAGCAATTGCCAACCGATCAACATCACCAGAACCAGCGCGCCTAGCGCACCGAACGGCTGCCACCAACGCGAGAACGCAAAGCGACGAGGACGCACACCAACCATCTCAGGTGTGAGTGTAAACGAGCGCGGTGGTGTTACCCATGGCTGTTCACGGAGGATGTCGCGCACTGCACGCAGCTCGGCTAATTCACGACGCAACAACGGATCAACTGCTAATCGCTGTTCAAGTGCAGTACGCTCGTCTGGCGACAGCTCATTATCGATATACGCCGAGAGCAACTCGCGGTCACGCTCAGGTAATTCAGTTGGTGAAGAAGACGAATGGATCATCTGCGTACTCGCACGACCATCTGGCGTGTTTCACGATGTCTTTGACTCATCATCTAGACGATATTTTAACGGTAACAGTTCCCCTGCGCGGAGAATATCGCGCAATTTGGCCCGTGCCCGACTCAAACGCGATTTGACTGTTCCTAACTGGATGCCGGTAATTTGCGCAATTTCTTCGTAGGCCAATCCTTGAATATCGCTAAGGATAAGGACAATGCGCTGATCTTCTGGTAATTCGGCCAGACCACGTTGAATTGCAGCACTTAGTTCATGTTGCAGTACCATTTCATCGAGCGTTGCCCCCTGGTCGGGCAGTTCAGATCGACGCCCCTCCTCTTCATGATCCATTATGTCGAGCGACACTGATGGACGTCGCTTCCGCGTGCGTAGGACATCGTAGCAGGCATTGGTGGCAATACGTAGGAGCCACGACTTCAGCACACCACCCCGAAAGCTCGCTAAACTACGAAAAGCGGCGATAAATGTATCCTGGGTTGCATCAGCGGCGGCATCAGGATCGCCGAGCATCCGATAACAGAGGTTGTAAACCCGCGTTTCGTATAGCCGAACGATCTGGTTAAACGAATCGAGATCTCCTGCCTGGGCTGCACTGATCAGTCGCTGCTCTTCATTCACCATACCATCGCCCGTCTCTCTTGGCCGGCCTGGGAAACATTATACAGTTTCTGCGCCAGTAGCAGGAACGATGCGGGCACGTTGAAAGAGAAAATCTGTCACTCGCCGCAAGCTGATCAGGTGCAGACGAGGCGGATGATGCGGTGCGAACGCAATCCCTTCGACCAGACCAGGACGTGACGCCTGCGGTGGCGCCGGATTCCCGACAATAATTGGGCTGATCGTGAGGAAGACTTCATCGATCAGGTGATCGCCCAGCAATGCGCCATACGTTCGCCCACCACCCTCACTCAGCAATGTCTGAACACTGTATTGCTGGCGGAGGATCCTCAGTGCAGACGCGAGATCGATTTGACCGTCAGTACCGATTAGCGGGACAAGTTGTGGATAGCGTGCACGAGCGCGCTCAGCACCATGGGCAGTGGTGATCAAAAAGAGGGATCGTGGCGTATCCAGCGCAGCAGCAGGCGGCAACTCACCACTGGCCGAGAGGATCACCAGTGCCGGTATTGCAGGACGCCCTTCAGCCGCACGCAGCGCAGCGAACGACGGTGAGGCGAAAACTTCACCCGGCGCCCAATGATGGCGCCGGGCAACCCGCAGCGTACTATTGCCCACCAGGATCGCATCGGCGCGGGCCCGTACCAGCTCCATAAGCCAGTGATCATTCTGATTGTGCCGACTAATCGCATTCCCACCATTCCAACCAGGCTGATTGAAAGCAATCCGACCATCGTGCGAAACCACGAAGTTCGTCCAGACTGCGGGGCGATGCGTCGGGATAGCGGGTAGACGCCAGTCACCGTTGTAGATCGAGCGGAGTTCAGCCGGTAAGCCGGCTCCAGAGTTCATCTCTTCTTCAAATAAGAGCGTGAAGGGAGCGATCATGTCAGGATCAGACCACCACCGTACCCAACCGACTACGACCGGCTAACGTTCGCGCACCAGGCGCCACAAGTGGCTCAAGAACATCGCGCTGAATGTAGAGATCGACCTGGCCGCCAAAACGAATACTGGCAATACGTGCACCAGCGTTGAGCATCGCACCCTGGGTTGTTTCACAACGCAGCCAGCGGCCTAAAGGTGAAGCAATAATGGCGAGAAGAATCGGTCCCCACACCGTCTCGAGACCGATGTACAGACGCTGATTACGTTCAGGGGCATGCGGATCACGTAACGGACGATGATCACCCATCAGTTGTTCAAGGTACACCACATGACCCGCAACCGGTGCGCGGCAAATCGGTACGTCAAGCGGACTCACGACTGTGGTCAGACGCAAACAGTCGCTATGGACGAAGCGGTGCTCGTACACTTCGCGCACGCCCTGCACCTGACCATCGGCGACTGCGAAGATGGTACGCGGTTCGTCGGGAGGAACACGGCGCGGGTTACGAAAGAGAGCAGCAGTCAGTGCTGTGAGAGCCAATGCTACCGGCGCCAATCGTGGTCGTAAGCCAAGGGCAAGCCCGGTTAAGCCCAGGCCAATCCCTACAACGGCAGTTGCTTCCACTTCAAGACCGGGTATTGCCGGCTGACGTTGATTGGTCGTCGGTTCAGACATATATTCACTCGACAAGGTAGCAATTCGCTGCTGATCGAAGGTACTACGATTCTAGCATGAATAAGTGCCCTGTGCAAACCGATACTGCATTCATTGTGACCGCAGTTGCTATGATACAAAATACACCAAGAGTGACCAAAACTGATATTGACGCACCGTGTTAGATTGATTACACTAAAACAACTATCAATAGTTGAAACTTTGCACATCGAGGAAGGGAGGAGTCATGGAGCGAACAGTTGGTGAAGTGATGCACGTCGGCGTGCTCACGTGCAAGCGTGAAACCCCAATTCAGGATGTTGCCCGTCAGATGTCAGAACAAGATGTGAGTGCATTAGTGGTCGTTGATGATGATGGATACATGGTTGGATTAGTTTCCCGTACTGACCTGGTCAATGCACGGCTTTACGAGCAGTACTGGAAACACTGGCGTGGATTAACAGCCGGTCACATTATGGTCACCGACGTTGTATCGGTCACACCGCAGGATACTCTGCAACATGCCAGCCGGTTGATGATGGAACGTCGTATCCATCGGGTTGTAGTCGTTGAGCCTGGTGAGAAGGGGTTGCGGCCAATTGGTGTGCTGTCAGTAACAGACGTGGTACGTGATATTGCTAATGAGTAGGATAGCGACCAGCGTATACCCTTGTTTGATCGGGACGCATATCTTTCATCGGGTTTTGATCTGATTGAGGCAAAGTCTCCCGTTATCGATTGACTATGATGCGTGCACAGGGCGGACCTTGCATCCGCCCTGCTATGTTCATTGATCTCGCTACAAACGATGGGTGTCCATGCATCTGAATAGCAGCGCTGGAAACCTCTTGTTCGTCATCCAGACATCAGTGTAAGTAGTCGCGGATTTGGCCGATCCACAAACTCATGGACTGACCAAGGATAAGGGCCAACCAACTTATCGCGAGCCAACGTTGCCAGGTGGAACGAGTGGCAAGATGATCGAACACAACACCGACCGGAATGCAGAGTGCCGGGTAGAGAAATAGTGCCCAACGTAAGCCCTGATCAGCTACCAGGAGCAGAGCTAGCCCGCTCAAGGCACCCCCCCACCACATCCCAAGTAACCAGCGCAAACCAGCGGTATCGGTTCGCGATGTACGCCAGATCAGCCATACCCCACACAGCGTTGCGGGCAGTAGTGCAAACGGAATAGGCAGGCTGCGTCGTTGTGGCGGTTGCAAGCCCGCGAGCGCTAGTAACGTATCAAACAGAATCTGGCCTGGCGATTGACCACCCGCTACACCCTGTTCTCCACGCTGACCGATCAACTCGAGATAGGGTGGCGCAGTATAAACAACGATCAGCACGAAGATCAATCCACCACCGCCAGCAAGCAACAACCGCCGCGGGCTGGTCAGTACTGATGGCTGTCGCCACGCCAGAATCCACGCCCAGGCAATCAGCAACCCAAATCCCAGCGTCACTCCAGAATGGGCCAGCAAGCCAGCCGCAATCGCAAGCACCATAACGAATATGGACAACCAACTGCTCTGCCGACCGGTTGCACCGAGACTCAAACCTATCAGAGCTGGTAGTATGAGAGCCTGACCACCGACATTCGCCAGTTCGCCTATGGATAATGCTTCGAGGGCCTGGGTTGAGCCAATGTAGCAAGCAGCACTCAGGAGCGCTGCCCGTGTACTGAAACCAGCCTGTTTGACCCACCACCAGATTGCCAGACAAAAGAGACTATCAAGCGCAGCCGCCATTACCGTAACTAGTAGACGACGGGTCGCGAAATCATCACTGAGTAAGAGCTGAAATGGTAAGACAACAAGGTAAAAACCGGCTGGATACGGTGCCATTCCACCACCAGAATCGGCAGGCAAACCGGCGGTAAGCAAGACTTGTCCCAAACCGAGCCGCAAGAGATTGTTGGCATGAAACCCGACATCACTGCTGATGGCGTGTGGATGGAGCAAACCGGCCAATCGCACAATCAATGCCAGCTTGGTCAGCGCCATTGCTTGCCACCAGACCAGGTGTTGCGGCCAGCGCAGTACCAACCCGATACTGACGATAGCCGCTACCAAGGTCATTCCAGCTAGAAACGGCATAAGCAGCGTTACGGCGAGACGTGCCACAATCAGGGCAGCAAGAGCTACACCACTCCCCATGCTAATCAGGCCAATTATCCATCGTGTGGGCAAGGCAACACTTTGGCCCCACAGCCACAGGGCCACAATTGTCACCCCGATCCAGCCCAGTTGGCCCCAATCAGGAGAACGCAGATCGAACGTCGAGGAGACCTGCACGTCACGCAAGACAAATCCCAGCAGCCGTGGATCGCCTTCGGCTTGCAACGGTTCGCTCCGAAAGCGCACATGCACCGTTCCATCGGCAGGAACCAGCAGGGTATAACGACGAGCCGGCGCAGCCGGTAAGGCAATGGTTATCGGCGGTTGATGGCCGAACTGCCATTCGGTTACCGTCGTACCACCATCAGGACGCCCTCCCTGTGCACGCACTGCCACCAACCAACGACCGCCACCAATGCCGGGCAGGTACAACACACTTTCTGGCTGTGTCCAGCGATACGGATCATCGGCACCGGGCAATTGCCACCACTCAGAAACCATCGGCGATGCCGGTTCAGCGGCATGTACCATCTGTAAAAACGGGGCATCGTCTTCACGGCGATAGGTATGCGGATCGCCACCCACAGCCAGATGGAGGGAGAATGGCACCTGATACGCCAGCGCACAACCCAGCCATATCAGCATGACTGACACCGCCAACGTTGGCAGTTGACGGCACAAGCTATTTGCCAGAGAAACGGCATGCGCTGGCATAACCTTACGATTTACCGCTGCCCCACGTAATCACAATCACGCCGATAACGATGATCAACGCCCCGATCAGGCGCATGAGCGAGATCGATTCGTTTAGCAGAATCCGTGAGGGGATCAGAATGATCACATAGTTGAGGGCCAGGAGCGGATAGGCAAACGAGAGATCGACGCGCGAAATAACCCCCAACCAAAAGATAGCTCCTCCAAAGACCAGCGCAAACCCGAGAATGACGCGCCAGTCGGTAAAAGTAGCCCACAGCACCTTTGGATCGAGGGTAAAAGCGCCCACATGGGTTGTAACGTGATTGATACCGATTTTCAATAAAACTTCACCGGTAACGGTCAGCGCACTGGCAGTGAGTAAGAGGGATAAAACCAGCAACATAGGGCGTAATTTGGGTGAATAGACGGATAACGGTTTCATGGTCGTCGGCGTAAAACATACACGGCGTAATCGCAAATACCCGAACGCATGTGATAATTGCGGGCAATATCGAAGCCCTGCTCAAACATTACCCGGTAATCGGCATCGTGACGGATATACCCACCTCGATCAAGGGCGTGCATCACATGACCGAGCGGATTCTGACCGGGCGGTGGGGGAGTATCTTCCATCACTAAAATCGTTGCTCCCGGCCGCATAACCCGATAGACCTCTTGCATCACCGCACCCGCTTTGGCATCGGGCAAGTGGTGCAAGACACCCAAAATCAGACCGGCATCAAACGTTCGATCGGCAAAGGGCAAAGCTTCACCACCGGCAGCAATGTAGGTTCCCGGGCGTCGTCGCACGGCAAACCGAAGATAGGTAAGCGACGGATCAACCCCTACATAACGGTGAGGCGGAAAATTCACGGCAAACTCGCCAGTACCACAGCCAACATCAAGAAAACGGCGATGATCGCCATACCACGGTCTTAACTCACGGGCAATCGCCAGATGTTCACCGGTGAAACCGGCTTCGACCAGCCAGCGTAATCGATTCCAGAGTTCAGGTGTAGCGCTTAGTTGATTCAGCAGAATATTAAACATAACCAAACCCGTCACTGATAAGCAGAATTATAATCGGGCGAGACACACTACTGACAGACCAAACGGCAAATGACCACCACGGGCAAGATACGCTGCTTCAGCCATCATCGGTAGACGCAACAAAGCGTTTATCGGCCTGGAAGGTAATGTCATCGCCGAATCATGTTGCTTCGTCGGCAGAACCCGTTCGAGCAAGCGTACCGTCGCCGATAGCGGAAAGAGAATGGTGAGGGCGTAAGTCAGATGTTCGATGACAAAGCCGTTTGTTTCAAGGAGACGACGCACTTCTTCGGCGGTGTAACGGTGACGAGTATGCACCTGCCGGTCGTGCTGCGAGCGTAGCCATTCGTATGCCGGCAGGCGGATCAGCAGCCAGCCATCGTGACGTAAGACACGACGCACTTCAACCAACGCCTGTTGTTCATCAATCACCGCACGATGGTATAGTACGTCAAATGATGTCACGAGATCAAAACTCTGATCAGCAAACGGTAACTGTACAACTGAACCGCGCACCAGATAGCCCGGAATCCGTTGTCTGGCGAATGCCAGCGCTTCGGTTGCTATATCAAGCCCAACGACCGTCCCGTAGCGCTGTAGAAAAAGCGCATCACCGCCAGTACCACAGCCAGCATCGAGAATGCGCAGATGACGCCTATCAGCAACGACTCGCTTCAGCAGCGCGGCGTTGATGGCGCGCATACCGCCATACCACCAGTGTTGCAGCTCAACGGCTGCCATTGTTGTGTATTCATTCTTTTCCATAGTCGGGCGGACTATACCAGATTGCGGGCAGACTGGCAAGTGGTCTGTTAAGGCCTGTCCAAATCAGCAACATCGCAGGAGGGAGGTACGCAGCGGCGCTGCGCCCATACATCAAGAGGCATCGGTCGGCTCAAAGTAGCGCTGCGCACAGAGCGCGAAGAGGAAAGGATGACCCGCACCTTCCCGACCAGCTACTTTCCTTCCTCAGCAGGGGAGAGGAAGGGGAAAATGAATCTATTCTGCTCGCTTCTCTTTCCGCGTAGGAGATACTGATGCTTCAGCCAATACCTTCCCCTCTCCCACTACCCAACGTGAACCTGCGGCCCGCACCTCCAGGGAAACCGCACAGATCGGGGATCATCGTCAACAGGGGTGTGACGAGAGAAGAGATGTTTCTGGCATACCCGGCAACATCTCTACACATCACCATCAATGCGCAGATAATCAGCTCGCGGTGGGCTAAAGGTATCAATAGCGAGCGTGTCCTCG
Organism: Chloroflexus sp. MS-G; assembly: GCF_000735195.1. Lineage (GTDB taxonomy): Bacteria > Chloroflexota > Chloroflexia > Chloroflexales > Chloroflexaceae > Chloroflexus. The sequence continues at coordinate 29,633 of NZ_JPIM01000032.1, read as the reverse complement.
AGAGTCCACACCGCGTGGGGAGTACCACCTGGAATAGCGACTGAACTCCCCGCAGATGCTTCAATGATTTCGTCACCGAGCTGAAAACGTAACCGACCACGCACTATGTACGCCACCTGATCTTCGGGATGGCTGTGTAACGGCACATGACTCCCCGCCGCCAGACGAACTTCCATCTGGTATATGCGTTCGGTCAAGGCGATCCGCCGACGCTGAACACCGGGGAACAGATCAATCCATGGTCGATCGGTCATACTCTTTCTCGACTTTCATCTGAGTCTGTTGTTACGGGAAGAGCACGTCTGCGAAATATTATACTGGAAGCTACATCTAAAGTCGCGCATTGTGAAAGTATGCGGTCGGAGTTTTCGATGTTTTCAGTGCTACGCTGCGAAGAGCGATGCCCTCGCAAGCCTGGAAGAGAGGCAGGTTGGACACCCGCCTCTACGGTTTCCTCATCATCATTGCGAAGAACGCTGACTCTCCCCAAGCATGCGGGCGGCAGCAGCCTGAGCTTCGGCCCATGAGGTTTGGGCCAGGTGCTCTTTCACGACCGGAATACGTGCCGGTGCCATACTCAATTCATCAAGGCCCAGCCCTGCCAGCGCAACAGCCGCTTCTGGTTCACCACCGAGTTCGCCACAGATACCGATCGGGATACTAGCCTGGCGAGCGGCGCGAGCAGCCAAGTCAATCATACGCCAGACTGCCGGATCATCAGTCCGGTAGTGAGTAGTTAACGTAGGATGGCCGCGATCAACTGCCAGAGTATACTGCGCCAGATCATTACTGCCGATGCTGAAAAATGCGGCTTCACGGGCGAGTTGATCGGCCATAACGACTGCTGCCGGTGTTTCGATCATTATCCCGAGCGGCGGATCTGGCCGATGATCAATACCGGCAGCAGCCAATGCTGCGGCGGCATCCAGCATCTGAGCACGCGCCCAGGCCAGTTCAGAGGGTGTCGCGATCATCGGTAACATAATCCAGATGTCGCCGTGAAAAGCAGCTCGGAGTAGTGCTCGCACTTGTACCTGAAAAAGATCAGGTCGTTGCATCGAGAGACGTATACCTCGAATGCCAAGAAACGGGTTAGCCTCGGCAGCTATAGGAAGATACGGCAGCGGTTTATCACCACCAACATCGAGTGTCCGAATCACAATTGGGCGATCAGGGAATTCGGTTATAACCGCACGATAGGCCACATACTGTTCTTCTTCATCGGGCGGGGTCTCTCGATCAAGAAAGAGAAACTCGGTACGAAACAGGCCAATCCCTTCGGCGCCGTATTCGCGTGCCAGTCGCGCTTCAGCCGGACGACCAATGTTCGCCCACAAAGCGATATGACGGCCATCACGCAATCGTCCGGGTTGGTCGCGCAGCGCCATCTGACGGCGACGTATTGCCTGTAACGCTGCCATACGGTCTTGTGCGGCCTGTAGAGCATCTTCATCGGGATCAATCATAACAGTGGCAGCGTCGCCATCAAGCAGCACATTCACACCGGCGGGGATGCGCAAGATCGCATCACCGATTCCGACGACAGCAGGTACCCCGCGCGAGCGAGCAAGAATAACGGTATGACTGGTTGGGCCACCACCGGCAGTAGCGAATCCGGCAACATGCAGCGGCAGATCAACCGTTTCTGCCGGTGTCAAATCATCGGCAATCACAATGGCACCAGGCGGAATAAACAGCGGAGTCTGTTCACCGGTGAGTGCGCGCAGGAGTTCCACACCAACGGCGGCAATATCAGCAGCACGTTCGCGCAGGTAGTCGTCATCGAGATTGGCAATCGCGGCCTGCATTTGCGCCACCACAGCCTGGATCGCCGATGTTAATGGCTGTCCTTCCAAAACCAGCGTAGTCACGCCCTCGGTTAATGTCTCATCTTCAACCAGCATGGCCTGGGCATCAAACAGGTCAGCTTCACGCAAACCGGCAGCGCGTTGTCGTTCAGCCAATGATCGTAACCGGTGGGCTGCTGCATGTTGAGCAGCGTGGAAACGAGCCAGAGCTGCTTCTACCGATTCGTCAGGCGGATCGGCAACTGTCACTGCCCGTTTCCAGTGGTGGGCAGGACCCAAAGCCAAACCGGAAGCGCCACCTGTCCCACGAAGTACCATGCTCATACATACTCCACGTGCTACTCGCCAAAGTTCTCTTCAACCAGTTTGGTGAGGGCGGCAATCACTTCAGCCTCATCTTCACCACTAGCCCGCAAGCGAATTTGATGACCCTGGCGAACACCAATCTGCAACAAATTGAACGCAGTCACTGGTAACTCTTTCGTTTGCGGTCGACTCAGATTCTGAATAGTCACCGTACTCTTGTACGCACGAACGGTTTCAACAAAGAGCTTAGCCGGACGTGCATGCAGACCAACCGGATTTGTCACTGTCAATATTACTTCTGTCATACTGTTACTCATACACTTTGATCAACTCACGGGCCTGCAATGCTGCGGCAGCGACATGTTCAAGAGTTGCGGTACTGCTTGACGCTTCAATCGCAGCCAGATAAGCCCCTTCTACCAGTGGAGCATTACTGATGTGCACCGGTGGACCAGAAAATTGCTCCAAGGCGGTTTCCACACTCATCACAGCGCTCCCCAAATCTACGAGGGCCAGAATGCCATCGGTGGAACGCAATTGCTCCAGGCCGGCCAAAATACGTTCAACACTGGTACCAAGAGAACCATCGCTGGCGCCACCAGCAGCGATAATCGGTATCTGACCACCGCTGATCTGACCGACAAATTCTTGTACGCCTTCTGCCAGTCGTGCGCTATGCGAGACGATTAAGAGACCTATCATGCCACCTCCTCATTTCGGCTACACGTCATCGCCAGCGCTCGCAGCAGGTACGCTGTCGAGGTTGCTCCAGGGTCCTGATGACCGATGCTGCGCTCACCAAGGTACGATGCACGTCCCTTCATCGCCAGCATTGGAATAGTAGCTTTAGCACCAGCTTCGGCTGCCGCCGCAGCCTGCTGCAAAGCACGCCCCAATGATCGACCTTCCGCCAGAGCTGTGCGCAGGGCTTCAATTGCAGGGGCCAGTGCGTCAACCATGGTCTTTTCGCCACGTTGAGCTTTGCCACGTGCGATAATCCCCTCCAACGCCGCTTCTAGCGCGAGAACAACATCTTCATCGCTCATTTCGTGGCGATCAGCGAGTGCCATACCAGCCCGCACAAAAGCAGTACCGTACAGCGGTCCCGATGCACCACCAACTGTCGAGACAATGGTCATTCCAGTTGTTTTAAGAACTGTACCGATATCTTTGTCAGCAACCGTTGGCAGACGGTTAAGTACAGCCGAAAACCCGCGATCAAGATTTGCTCCATGGTCGGCGTCGCCAATAGCAGCGTCAAGTGCGGTAAGCTCATCGCGGTGCTCATGGATAATTGCCGCCGCCGCAGTTAGGAAGTGCGTGACGTGTTCTACCGTAACTGGCATCGTTGCCTCGCTCAGGACTCAGAGTGCGTGCTGATAATTTTGCCGCGTACTTTAGATAGCGGTGAATAACGTGTATCTTACCACAGATACACTTCAGGCTTACGCGGCACGCTGTTGGTTGACGAGCTATTTCTTATGTATGCTAGAACATCCCTGACACCAAATCAAGAGGTCTCGACGCCATTGATGGGCGATTTTTGTTTCAATCCTGCAACATCTCATCCCAATGTTAAGCAAAATGTGAATGTCGTGAGCAGTTCCCCTCCGTTCACCATCTTCCATACGGCTGTATTCGTTTGTCTAGATGAGCATTTCCAGGAACTCCCTGCGCATCTTGATGAAGGATGACGTTAGTAGTCCAAACGATTAGAGAGGTGTTCAGCATCTTCAATAAAATAGTGAAGATACACCGACGAAACGGAGGCATCCGCTGTCGATGGCCTCCGACTCACGCAATCACGTAGAGCCTATCCGAATATATCGTCACGTCCAAGACGGAGGAAAAGGGCGAGGCGGCGCAGCGACCGTGCTCACGCTACTCACCCCGCAGCGCGCCATCAATCAGACGCATCCCGTGGTCGTCATCTCGGTGGATAGCGATGCAACGGATGCCGTTGCGACCGATGCCTCCCAGTGTACACTCGCGAGTACGCCAGACAGCACCCTTTTCATGTCTCGCTGTCTGCATTTCTCTTCCGGTAGCTCTCGCAGGCGCGGAAGGTGGCTGGATCATGGACGCCACGCACATCGTTCACCCATCTAGGAGACGATACATTGATGCTATAATGGCATTTGGTCACATTTGCCCTTTGCATACATATAGGAGACGCCCAGTAATCGTGAGCTGAACGGTTTTCCCGGTACCCGAACGGATATTGACACCTCGAACTAGACAAACATATGAACGATGAATCATTAAAACGCCCACTGCTCTCGGTTATCATACCCTGCTACAACGAAGCGGCAACGTTGCCCATCATTCTCAACAAGGTTGAAGCAGTTGATCTCGATAAAGAAATCATCATTGTCGATGATCACTCAACTGATGAGACACCGCGGGTATTGGCTGAACTGTCCAGCTCTCGTCCACATCTCACGGTGATTCGGCACCCGCACAATCGGGGGAAAGGCGCAGCCGTGCGCAGTGGTTTGGCTCACGCCCGTGGCGAAATTACGATTGTGCAAGATGCTGATCTGGAATATGATCCGCAGGATTATTATGAGTTGGTGAAACCTATCGTCGAAGGACGGGTGAACGTGGTATTCGGTAGCCGGTTTCTCGGCCGACATACCGGTATGTATTTCTGGAACGCCGTTGGAAATAAGTTTCTGACATTCCTGACCAACTTTTTGTTCAATTGCTGGATCTCAGACATGGAGACGTGCTATAAAGTGGTACGAACTGACATTCTGCGCGATTTGCAGCTTGAAAGTAACGATTTTCGGATCGAACCAGAAATCGCCGCAAAGGTATTACGGCGCGGTCAACGGATTTACGAAGTGCCGGTAAGTTATCTTGGCCGCACGTATGAAGAGGGGAAGAAAATGAAACCAATTCAAGGCATCTACGCCATCTTTGCCCTCTTCAAGTATCGATTCTGGTGGTGAACAGGAGTGAAAAGCAATCCCCCACACAGAGGTAACCGCAGGTCACCTATACTTGTGCAATCAAGTAATTTGTGATACAACACTCAAGAAAGGCGGGTTGTGTACCTGCTACCTATTTCGCTGAGAGGCGAGTGAACGGGGAACCGATACGCTCGCCTTTCGTTCGCTACGAGGCATCCATGCGCGTCGCAATGTTGAGTGTCCATAGTAGTCCACTGGCCCGGTTAGGAAGTAAAGAAGCTGGTGGAATGAATGTCTATGTGCGTGAGTTGGCCCGTGAATTAGGGCAACGCGGGATACTGGTTGACATTTTTACCCGTAGTCAAGAACGTGATGCGCCCACCATTGTTCCGTTAAGTCGTGGTGTTCGTCTGATCAATCTGCATGCTGGCCCGACAGCGCCTTACGATAAGTATCAGCTTCTGACCTATTTGCCCGAATTCGTGAGTCGGGTGCGCTGTTTTGCCGATGGTGAAGATGTGAGTTACGATCTTATCCACAGCCATTACTGGTTGTCGGGTAAAGCTGCCCTGGCCTTGCGGCGGGTGTGGCAGGCGCCGGTCGTACATATGTTTCACACCCTCGGTGCAATGAAAAATAGTGTTGCCCGTTCAGCAGAGGAGGTCGAGACGAGTCACCGCATTGCAATTGAACGTCGGCTGCTGCACGAAGTAGATGCAGTGGTGGCCGCGACACCCCTTGACCGTGCCCAGATGGTCTGGCACTATGGTGCTGATCCTGGACGGATCCGGGTTATTCCGTGCGGAGTTGATCTCCAACGGTTTCAACCAGGTGATCGCAACGCTGCCCGCACAGCACTCAGTATCGCAGATGACGCGATCGTGCTGGTCTGTGTCGGTCGCATGGAACCGCTGAAAGGTATGGACGCCTTGATCCGGGCAGCGGCACGTCTCATTGACCACCATCCTGAATGGCGCGATCGATTACAGGTGGTTTTGGTGGGCGGCGAGGACGAAACGCAACCTGCACAATGGAATAGTGAACAGCGTCGGCTTGATCAGCTACGACGGACGCTCGGCGTACAGGCCCAGGTACAGTTTGTCGGCACACAACCGCAAGAACGGTTACCGCTCTACTATGTCGCTGCTGATGTGGTGGCCGCACCGTCACACTATGAATCATTTGGACTAGCCGCGCTCGAAGCTTTGGCATGTGGTGCAGTGGTGGTAGCTTCTAATGTGGGTGGTCTGGCACTGACCATTGAAGACCGACGGAGCGGATTGCTCTTTCCACCTGATAACGACGCTGCGCTGGCCGCACACATCGAACGAGTTCTGACCGACGAAGACTTGGCTGCCCGCCTGCGTTCGGCAGCGGTACAGCGTGCAGCCGAATATAGCTGGCCGACCATTGCCCGACGGATCATTGCACTCTACGAAGATGTAACGACAGCGAATGCGGCATTCTGGTCGGCACGACGATTGGTGCGTGTATCGTGAAACCTTCACTGGCATTATTGATTGTTGGCACACTGTATCTGGGTGTGGGCTGGATGCTGTCAGCCATCGGGCCGAGTCTGCCCGCTCTCGCCAGGCAAGCAGGTCATGAAGTAACCGATCTGGGTGCCATTTTTACCGCATTTTCGCTGGGTGGTGTGTTAGCATCAGTAGGTGTCGGCGCTGCCATTCAGCGCTGGGGTTTGCGTACTGTAATTGCAGCCGGCTCAGCATGTATGGGAGCCGGTATGCTGGCACTTGGGCTTAGCCCACTGCTGGCCGGGATGTTGATCGGTGCCGGTATGGCTGGCTTTGGCTATGGCGGGATGTTGGCCGGTGGCAATCTCCTGATTGCGCGTCTGTATCACGGTGCCGCTGGCGCTCTGAATGCGCTTAATCTGTTCTTTAGTGTCGGCTCAATCGGTGGACCACTCCTCGTTGCATTGATGCTGGCCGTGATTGATCAACCACAGGCTGCGATCTGGATGGGGGCAGTGCTGATGCTAGGGTTGGTCTGGCCGGCATCGCGCCTGCAAGAACCGACACAGGCACCGTCAGCGCAGATGTCGGGGGCTCCGCGCTGGTTGGCAGCCGTCACGTTGGGCATTCTGATGTTTACCTACATCGGTACCGAGATCGGGATCGGTGGCTGGATTGCATTGATCCTCGAACGAGGGGTTGGTATGATCGCCCCGCTTGCCGCACTGGGGAGCAGTCTCTTCTGGGGTATGTTGACTGTCGGTCGAATGGCAGCGGTCTTTTGGGGTGATCGGTTAGGGCCAATTCACCTGTTGTTACTGTGCATTAGCGGGCTTGCTCTTGGCGGTCTCTTGTTGGTGATAGGTACAACCGAGGCCAGTTTGGCACTAGCAGCAGTGGCATTCATGGGGTTATCGTGTGGTCCGATCTTTCCTACAACTATTCTCTTGATTACGCAGGCTGCCGGACGTAGCCCAGCAGCCCTGAGTGTGGCCTTAACTATTGGCACCGGCGGGGGTCTGTTTCTTCCGGCATTGTTTGGTCAATTAATCGGATGGTTTGGTCCGGTGAGTGGGGCCATAATGGTGGTGGTAGATGCTGGATGTATGCTGTTACTGCTGTTGGTTGCCCGCTATGGGATGAAGCGCGACCCAGCGGTTGCTGAGATGTCAGTGGGATAGCAGACAATGCTCACTATTGATCTCAATTGCGATTGTGGTGAGAGTTACGGTGCTTTTCGAGTAGGTGATGACGAAGGCATTTTGCCATTCGTTAGCTCAGCCAATGTCGCCTGCGGTGGTCATGCTGGCGATCCGATGGTTATGCGCCAGACAGTACGGCGTTGTCGCGAATTGGGGGTAGCAGTCGGCGCTCACCCTTCGTACCCTGATCTGCACGGCTTTGGGCGGCGGGTCTTGCCGCTGACCTCCGACGAGATTGAAAACTGGGTTCTGACACAAATTGGCGCTCTCGCTGCTATCACATGCGCCGAAAAGGTTGAGTTATGTCATGTTAAACCCCATGGCGCGCTCTACAATGTGGCTGCCCAGGATATGGTGGTAGCAATGGCAATTGCGCGGGCAGTTGCTGCATTCAGTCGTGAGTTAGCGCTGGTTGGGTTAGCCGGCTCAGCCCTGATCGCTGCTGGTCACGAGCTTGGTCTACCGGTACTGGCCGAAGCGTTTGCCGACCGAACTTACGAGGCTAACGGACGATTGCGCGACCGGCGTCATGCCGATGCGCTGATCATTGATCCAGCCCAGTGTCTGGCACAGACGTTACAGATCGTTCGTGACCGGATGGTGGTCGCTGTCGATGGTACAGCGGTACCATTACAAGCCGACACCATTTGTTTGCACGGCGATACTCCAGGGGCAGCAGCGCGAGCAGCGGCATTACGCCGTGGGTTGGAAGCCGCCGGAATCGCAGTACGGTCACCACAACGATGAGCGGGCGAGTTGATCCCTTTGGCGAAGCAGCGTTTTTGATCCGATGGTCATCATCATCGGCTGCTAGTAGTGCACCGCTGGCGGCTATGGCTGCTTTAGAACACGATCCACCGCTCGGCGTGCTTGATCTGATCCCAGCAATTGATTCACTGCTGGTCTGTTTTGACCCACTCGTTACTGATCGCAACCAACTGCTCGCCCGTTTGGAAGAATTGGTGCGTAATCCTGCCCCACGCATCACATCCTCTGGGCGCAAGATAACTATTCCAGTGCGCTACGGTGGTGATGATGGCCCGGATCTGAATGATGTGGCGAAACAAATAGGGCTGACACCGTCTGAAGTGATTGAACTACATACGACGACTGTACAACAGGTCTTGATGATTGGCTTTGCTCCCGGCTATCCGTATTTAGGCTGGTTACCGCCGGTGCTTCACCTGCCACGACGGGCAACGCCTCGCCCGGCAGTACCGGCAGGTTCAGTAGCTATTGCCGCCGGTATGACCGGTATCTATCCAACAACATTACCGGGCGGCTGGCATCTCATTGGACGTACCAACGTGCGTTTGTTTGATCCGTCAGCAGATCCACCAACCTTATTACGACCCGGTGATTTGGTACAGTTTGTGGTTGATGAGAGTGCTTAGAGAGTGTCTGAAAACACTCCTATGACCTCGTAACCTGGGCGAACGGGCCTCTGGCTCGCGTCCTAATGTGAACAGGCTAAGCCCCCCAACTAAACGGTTGTCTGATGTAATCGTGCAGGTCGGCTCACGGCACGGCCTCCATTTCCTTCCCCCTTCCACATTGCGAGGAAAGGGGAGAACGATTAGGAACACAAGAGTTTTTCAGACATACTTCTTTATTCATGAAAACCGTATATCCTGGTGCTCGGGCCTGTGGCCCATATCCTACCCTGAGTGAAAGAACGAAGGCACGTTCCGCTAGCTTGCCGATAAGACTTGTTCACCCCATCCCCCGTATGTAGGAGACCTAAGAGCCTGATCAAAAACCCGGATGTTGCATGAGGCTCGTACCGGGCATATCCGACCATTGCGTGCGCGGGCCACCATGCGTTCGCACCAGCCCCCCACGTCCCCCCTTCCGCTCCCCGTGTGGGAGCGGAAGGGGGCCAGGGGGAAGGTGAGGGCGTGCCAGCCGTGCGCCGCAGCACCAACGCTGACACCGGTGCAACCCTCTTCCAGCTCATCACGGAGACGCATACCTTACCCGCCAACGGTTCCCTAACCATTACGGCGCTGATCGCTTCCCAATCGGTTTCAACCATTCGCCGCACCGGCGGGCCAGAGGCCCGCGTACCCAGGCTGGTGCCTCGGTAAACCACAGTAGAGAGTGCTGCCCCCTCGCTGATCCACCGTTCTGCTTGACTAGTATGAGAACCTATCCGAAATATCCTGTTGCGGGAGATGAAGGTCATCAAATGTTGACCCTTTATCAAGCGTCATCTCCTACGATCCCGGACCACGTTCGGACACCGATCAACGCGGGCCATTCAGTAATCAGTGGGTAAAGCAGTGCCGAATCCTGCACGTTGGGGTTCATTCGTAAGGGCAAAGCAGTGAATCACCCCAAATTGTCGGAGAACGCTCTCTCCTGCGAACGATACCTGGCCGGGATCACGTTTCTGCATCGGGCAATCGATGGCGTAACACCAGGAATAGGGCGTAGCAGATCTACGCCCCATCCTTGATCATTGCGATCTACTCCTATTCCGGCGAGCAACAAACAATCCTGCGCCAACCAGGGCAATGACAAGTAGAACAATCCACAGCCAACCCGGAGCCGTGTTCCCACTCGGCGTCGGCTGTGGTTCAGGCGTTACAGCAGGTGCCTCGGGTGCGACAGTTGGCGTCGCCGTAGGTGGTACCAGGGGAGCCGCTACTAGTGGCCGTGGCCCGACAAAGACGGCTGTTGTCCGTCCGGGCACACTGAAGCTCCCGTCAGCATTGTAGCGTGATAGGGCGACTCGTTCATCGCTCGATGCGATCTGGACATCGTGCAGACGCAGATCGCCGTTAGCCAGTTCGGGGATGGTGATGGTTACCGTTTCTGGCCGGGCATTGAACAAGACAACCACCTGACCAATATTCGGATCAAGCCGATTTGGGCCGTTGTCGCTAATACTCATAACAATTAGACCGGGAATCTGATCAGGGCCGTTATTGAAGAACGACACCATACGCTCGACCTCAGCAGCCGTGCGTAGGCGGAAGAGAGGGGTACTGCGCCGGATGCGAAGCATCTCGCGGAAGTGCTCGTAGGTAGCTTGCATCAGCCGAGCATCGGGTTTTAACTCAGGATTAGCTAGCAACGGTGCCATGATGGGCCAGTTACTCTGATTATCACCGGCAGGTGGCAACCCTGAACCGAAGGTATTTTCCTGGCCGCTCCAGTCAATTCGGTTAAACCAGTCGGAGGAGTTGTAGCTATTGCGGTCGAGCGATTTCGAGCGCAGGAACTCATCTCCGGCGTGGAAGAAGGGAATACCCTGCGCCAGTGCTGTGAGCGAAAGGCCGAGTTGGGCCATCCGCACTCGCTCGGTAATCGAGGTCGTAGCGGCAGCCTTGAGCTGCACAGCATCGAACAGCGTCTCGTTGTCGTGAGCTGAAACGTAAACAATCTGCTCTTGCGGATCAAGGGTGTAACCGCCAGCAGCACCACGGTACTTGATCTGCTCACCCGTTACAAGGCGTCCCTCGTAGTTGATCATGCGGTACGTTTTGAGATTACCGGCCAACCCTAGCTTAATCAGATCGGTTTCGGCCAGCAGTTTGATCCGTTGGACATCAGGGGTACCCTGCGGAAAATCGCTCGGATCGGTCGCCAGACCAGAAATGAAACCCTGTAAGCGTGGATCATCGAACGGGCCACCACCACGGGCCGCATCACGCAGCCGATCAGAGAAGGTACCGATGCCGGTACCGGCCATATTGAATTGGGTCGCATTGATACCACGAGCATTGTTCGCAACTTCACCGAAGTTCCAACCTTCACCGTACAAGATGATAGATTTGCCGTCTACACCATCGTGCTCAAGAGTCAGTGCATCGAGAGCTGCCCGAACGGCCAGCATATTGTCTTTCATATGATGGCCCATCAAGTCGAAGCGGAAACCATCGACCTTGTAATACTTTGCCCAGAGCACGACCGAGTCGATCATTAACTTCTCCATCATACGGTGCTCGGTAGCAGTATTGGGACAGCACGTCGAGGTAGTGACATTGCCATCAGCATCGAGCCGATGGTAGTAACCCGGTACAATCCGATCCAGGACCGAACGCGGATGTTGGCCGCTGGCGTTGGTATGGTTGTAGACGACATCCATGACAACGCGCAAGCCAGTTTCGTTGAGCGCTTGCACCATCTCGCGAAATTCCAAAGTGCGTTGTGGCCCATCGGGGTTGGTACTGTAGCTACCCTCTGGCACCGAGTAATGGAAAGGATCATACCCCCAATTGAAACCATCGAGGTCGCGGATCGGTTCGATGATAGCTTGTTGTTCAGGTGAGTCGGGCGGAAGTGCCCGTAACTGATCGTAGGGGAGCGGTACTTGCCGTTCACGAATCTCTTCAATCGTCGCAATATCAAATACCGGTAAGAGATGCACGTGCGTCACGCCAGCTTCGGCAAGATCGGCTAGATGGCGCATCCCAATGCTGTCGCGAACCGTAAATGCCCGGAACGTTCCGCGCAGTTCAGGCGGCACGGTCTCGTCGAGAATACTAAAGTCGCGCACATGTAATTCGTAGAGCACAACATCTTCCGGTGCAGCAAGTGGTGGCTTACGCAGCGTGTCCCAACCGGGCGGTTGTAGAGCCGGATCATTCAGATCGATAATCTGGCTGCGCGTACTATTGGCGCTTAAGGCCACCGAATAAGGATCGGTCACCAGATTTGTCACAACGCGCCCAACATTCGGTACATAGACATCAACTTCAAACAGATAGTATTGCCCAATCCAACTTGCCTCACCGCGAATACTCCAGACTCCGGTCGCTGCATCGAGTGTCATCGGCAGGACAACCGCACGAGTTTCGGGATTGGCATCAGCAAAACGGTGTAAACGCACCTGACGAGCAGTTGGCGCCCAAACCCGAATGGTTGGCAGACCATCTTCAAAGGTCACCCCCAACGGGCCATCGTAAGGGAAGAGAGCATCGAGTGCACCGGGAATTTGCACCCGTGTTGCATCGAGCGGTTGACCATTTTCGTCATACATTGCCACCACCAATTGACCGCGCGTCAGACCAATCAAGCGAGCACGGTCGAGCGGAGGCAACTTGAACGCGCTGAATCCGGCTAGATGGGGGAATTGTTTCAGCGCCGACCCAGGCCCCGCTGGCGAAAATGTAAGATCGATCCGCTGCCCGCCCACTACACCTTCGGGGGTCAGTTTTATTGCACCAGTTGGGTCACTAAACAACGCATAGCGGTAACGTGGCGTACCGATGACATTCCAAACGATAGTGTCGGCGTTCACCCAGTATGCACGGGCGCGGGAAATATCGCCTTTAGGTGCGCCAGCCGTTGAAATCGTCACTTCACCACTCCCAACATTGTAACCAATGTATACCTCACCACCCTCGGCGACAGTGATCGTAAAGGGCGCTCCATCAGGCCCCCCTTCACCAATTGCGCCGGTTAGTGTTTCACCAATTGCCAGCCGCAACTGATACTCACCAGCCGGAATGCGATTGGTTGTAAACGTAAATAGACCATCGCCGTCGGGGTCTTGCAGCCATGCCCCAAGACACGTCGGATCGTTGGCGACCGGACACCCTAGTGCAGTCTGAAAATCACCTACTGCAACGATGATTGGAGTATTAATGCTGTCGGTAACCCAATGCGTCTTGTGATCATAAATGAAGCGTACCGTCGTCGGTGCCGGCACCTGTAACGGAATGTTAGGCCCATCACGGCGGGCGTTCAAGCCGTAATTTTCGGCCCAACTATCGTTGAGAGCAACCTTGTATTCGTAGGAGCCAGCAGGCAACTCAAAGCGGGCACTCCACACATCGGTTGCCGGATCGTAAGCCAAATACGTCACACTACACGACGGTTGCCAATCACCAGGGCATCCCAGAACACTCTGGATGGTACCGGGTATTGTGACGGTTTTAGGATCAGGCGTGGTTTGCGCTAACACCGGAGTCTGAATGAATAACCAGCAGAGCAACCAGATGACCGTGATTGCCGATACGGTGCGCCGGGGCAAGACAGCGAGTCTCATAGTCTTCACCTGGAGTTAGTTAGCAGCGAAACTATTTGCGCATAGTATAGCACAATGTTGATGACGCTGTGGTGATCATCGGCGCACGGCGGTACCGTTCCTCGCCTGCCAGGATGCATGTGTCAAGGCGCAGGGCGCTGCACCCATCCATCACGGTTCACTCAGCAGGATAGGGCGTCGTCTTATCTCATCAGGCGACTCCATCGGCATCAGGCTGATTGTCACTTTTCATCTGTTGTGCTGTGGGGCGTCGGCTGAAGGAGCGAGAAACGACGCGCCTCAGCAACAATCTGGGCTTTTGCCGAGACGCGACCATAGCATCTCCAGCCTGGTGCGGGGAACGGTGGCGAGCAACGCAGGCGTCTCTTCGCCGCGATAGAAATGGATAGCACCGGGTTCAGCGCTGGTGCTGCGGCGCACACCTGGTGCCCCTCACCTTCCCCCTTAGCCCCTTTCCTCTTCCACACGAGGCAAGGAAGGGAAGACGGAGCGTTGCTGGCGGGAAAGCATGTTGGCACCTCCTCACGCAATGGCCACACGGGTACGGGACGTGCCCAAGGAGAAAGCTGAGTTTTGATCAGGCACCGCAGGCCTATCCAAAAGATTCTGTTGCGAAAGATGCAGGGCATCGAGTACGATTTTGAGATCAGGTGCGGGTCTCAGGAATAGGGCTGGGCCAGTATCTGCCCATACCCCCGGTACGTATGTTAGGGCACTGCTTTACCCTACCCCGCATCGGAAACCACCGGTGCATCCAATTCGCGTTCCTAGCCTTCACCTCTAATCCAGGTATGGAAGTCAGCGTCAATGGCTCGTGAGAAACCGCTGATCATATGGTTCATCTTATGTTCCATTGCCCGCTCACCGATTGACTGCAAGACATGACCGGGCATAAACCAGAGAACTCTCGGCACCGGGATCGTCATTGCCAATTCCACAGCATATTCAACCTCGGTTATGTGCGCATGAGGATAGAATACCGCTTCCGCGAAGAGCTGACCGGGAAACACAAAACCAGAGAGGTCAATCGGTGGTCCATCATCAACCGGTACAATGCGAATCAGGCGGTGTGGTTCAAAGACCGCTGCAATATCAAAGTAACCGGCCATCGCGTGACCATGGCCATCAGTTGCCCCTACAACCAGCCGGTAGCGGTTGGGGGCATACGCAAAGACTTCAATCACGTCGGGTAGCAGACTGAAGACCGCAGGTATGTCACAGAAATACTCGTAAGCCAGATCGAGCGGCCCATTGAAACGAAACAGATGAACGGCGGCACCGCTGAGATCGACTGCCCGGCGATGCTCTTCATTGGTTACAGAGGGTGAATAGGGCGCCGACATAGACGCTCCTCAGCGTTCATCCGAACATTCGGACAAACACACTTTTCATATATGACATCAATTGCCGTCAGTATAGCATCTCCAAGCGCTTTCTGCAAGTAGAACCAGGATTGACGTTTTGCTTCTTACGTAATAAAATGTTCTCAGAACCGCGATGACAGTCCGCAGCCAGGCTAGCGGCGGGAAGGAGCGATCAATGGCTGTGAAAGACAGTGGCGGCATCTTTGAGATGATGTTCCGCGAAGTAGGCTTCTTTTGGGAACAGGTCTGGCAATGGGCAGAAGAGCAGGCCAAAGCCGACCGTGAGCAAGAGAAGGTTGATCAGCAACGCCGATTGGCTGAAGCACAGGCCCGTTTACTTGAGCAGATTCGGTTGGCTAAGGAAGCAGGTCTCGACGTTGATCGTATCATGGCTACTATTCAGCAGGAGTTGAAGAAGTAGTAGCGGGATACGAGAGGTGTCCTACTGAGTTCGGGAATTGCACAAAGATACTGTGCTTGTTCGGGCAGGTGAAGGCAAATCCTTCACCTGTCTTATGTTGATCGGGCATACCGGACGATGGCCCGCACCTTGTAGTCACCGCACATTACGCATTGATGTGGATGGGTTGAGAACCCATCCATCCCTCTCCCTTTTCACGCAATCCCACTGTTAGGCAAAAAAAGACGCTTCAGCCCTCTCTGAATAAGGAATCGGTCGCTTGCAACTAGTTCCGGCAAGTAAGCTATAATAAGCGAAGAAGAATCAGTGGCGTATCCTGCCAAGGAAATGTGACCATCAGCCCGAGGAAACGGCATGCCAAAAGATGTTATTACTCCACGCAGTGTAGACTATAACCAGTGGTACCTCGATATTGTCCGTGAAGCCGATCTGGCTGAAGTGGCAGAAGTGGTACGTGGTTGTATCGTCGTCAAAGCTCACGGCTGGGCGATCTGGGAACTTATGCAGCGTGAGCTTGATGAGCGGATCAAGGCAACCGGCCACTCCAATGTCCAATTCCCATTGCTCATTCCAAAAAGCTTCATTATGAAAGAAGCAGAGCATGTCGAGGGATTTGCGCCAGAAGTAGCTGAAGTGACCCGTGCCGGCGGCGAAGAGCTGGCCGAACCGTATGTTATTCGACCAACCAGTGAGACGATTATCGGCTACTTCTACAGCAAGTGGATCCGCTCGTACCGCGATCTGCCGTTGCTCTACAACCAGTGGGCCAATGTGATGCGCTGGGAAATGCGCACTCGTCCATTCTTGCGCACGGCAGAGTTTTGGTGGCAAGAAGGGCACACGGCGCACGCAACCGAGGCTGAGGCAGAAGAAGAGACGTTGCGCATCCTGCACGAAGTCTACGCCGATTTTGTTGAGAAAGAGATGGCAGTACCGGTGATCCGTGGTCTCAAAACCGAAAAAGAGAAGTTCCCCGGTGCGCTGCGGTCGTACTGTATCGAGGCGATGATGCAGGATGGGCGAGCTTTACAGGCCGGTACGTCACATAATCTCGGTCAGAATTTTGCCCGTGCCTTCAATATCACGTTCACCGATCAAAACAACACCATTCAATATGCCTGGACAACTAGCTGGGGAGTGAGCACTCGACTGATCGGAGCGTTGATCATGACTCACTCTGATGATGAAGGGCTGGTGTTACCGCCGAAATTAGCTCCCATTCAGGTAGTCGTGGTGCCGATTTACAAGAACGACGAAGAGCGCAGTACAGTAATGGCGGCGATTGAACGCATGACCGCTCCCTGGAAAGGGCGCCTGCGCTTTAAGGTTGATGACCGCGATAACTACAGTCCGGGCTACAAGTTTAACGAATGGGAGTTGAAAGGGGTACCGGTTCGCATTGAGGTTGGGCCAAAAGATGTCGCTAAAGAGACGGTAGCGCTCGCACGTCGCGATCTGCCCGGTAAAGCCGGGAAGAGTTTTGTACCACAGGCCGGTTTGATAGAACGGATCGAGGCATTACTGGCAGAAATGCAGACGGCTCTCTTCCAACGTGCGCTCGCGTTCCGAGAAGCGCATACGGCTGACGTTTCCACCTACGATGAACTGAAGGCGCAGGTTGAACGTGGTTTTGCCCGCGCATTCTGGGCTGGTGATACTGCGGATGAAAAACGGATCCAGGAAGAAACACGGGCAACGATCCGCTGTATTCCACTTGAACAGCCGGGCGTTGTGGGACGTTGTGTCTACACTGGTCGCGAAACTGATCGCCAGGTAATCTTTGCACGAGCTTATTAGTGGCTGGCCCCGTTCGGCTAGGAAAGATGAAGATATGAGCATCGATACCATACTAAAGAATCTGGCCACGTTTATTCGCGAGCGGTTGCCCCAAACAAGCGAGCGATTACTGCGTTCTGTTCAGGAACATAGTAGTGGCTATGCCAGTATTCCACCTGCCGAGCTCCGTCCGGCGCTGGAACGTTCAGTGACGACTATTTGCACGCTCTTCGGTGACAATGACAACGGACCGATCAGCGAATGGGCTCCTCAGATCGGCAAGCGACGGGCCGAAATGGGACTTTCGCTTGATGATATGATGGTGGTAGTTACCAAGATTCGCGAGTTTTGCTGGCAAGAACTCACCGAATTCGGGAGTGATCGGTTGGCGATTAGTGACGTGCGGCGGTTTGAAGACGCGATCAGCGAATTCAGTCGTTTGTTGTTACTTGGCTACAGTCAGGCGATGATTGCGCTCCAGCAAGAGTTGCGCGATCAGGCTGAACAGATTGCTGCTCAACAACAAACGATCCGTGAGCTGAGTACCCCAATTTTGCCACTTTACGAGGGTATCCTTATCTTACCGCTGGTCGGTGCCATTGACAGCTTTCGCGCCAGTCAGATTATGGAACGGCTGCTGACCGCAATTGCCGAGCGGCAGGCAGATATTGTGATTCTTGACATCACTGGCGTACCCGTTATTGATACCGCGGTCGCTAACTATCTCTTACAGACCGCACGTGCGGCTCAGTTGATTGGCGCTCAGGTCATTCTGGTCGGTATCGGTGCAGAAATTGCCCAGACCATCGTTCAGCTCGGCGTAGAACTGCGCGGGATTCAGATTGGCGCTAATCTCCAGGCTGGTATCGAGCTGGCATTGCGTCAGCAAGGATTTGCAATTCGCTAATCATTTACGGTGAAGTTGTCATGCCTCAGGTCATCGCTCACATCGTTGCCTTCTGTGAAGCACACCTGTCTGATACTGCTGAACGGTTTACTGATAGCCTTCGTGCCCAACAGCCAAATTATGCGGCAATGGATCGCGCAGCTCTGCTGCAGGCAGTTACCACTTCTTTGAAAACGCTTATTCAAGCGATTGGAACTGGTGATCTGGAACCATTCCTTCGTCATGCCCGGTCGGTGGGTCAAGCACGAGCAAGTAGTGGTTTTATCGCTGCCGATATGTTTACGGCGCTCAATGAGCTGCGGCACGTAGCCTGGGAGCTGATAGAAGCGTTTGATCGCGAGTACCATACGATCACGGTAGCTCATGCGAAGCGGTTTGAAGACGCGATCCATGCCTTTGGGCAAGAGCTATTAGCCAGCTTTAGTATTGCTTACCGTCAGATGCAGTTCCAGATTCGTGATCAGGCGCTGCAAATCGAATCGCAGCAACAAACAATCCGCGAGCTGAGTACCCCGATTCTGCCACTTTACGAAGGCATCCTTGTCTTGCCATTGGTCGGGGCAATTGATAGTTTTCGCGCCGGTCAGATGATGGAGCGACTACTGACCGCAATTGCCGAGCGGCAGGCAGATATTGTTATTCTTGATATTACCGGTGTCCCCGTCATTGATACCGCGGTTGCTAACTACCTCTTACAGACAGCACGCGCAGCTCAGTTGATCGGTGCACACGTGATTCTGGTCGGAATCGGGCCTGAAATCGCTCAGACCATGGTGCAGCTCGGTGTCGATGTGAGCAGAATTGAGGTTAGGGCTACGTTGCAGAGCGGAATCGAGCTGGCTCTCAGTCGGATAGGACGCGCTATCAGACCAATAGCATAGTCTATAAATCTGCTACCCTGCAAACGGTTTACTACCGACAACCGCAGCACAAGCAGAGGGTTTTTTGTATTCACATACCAGAAAATCCGACGCATTGACAAAGCGTGCTGGCGACAAGGAGGTCGCACGATGGCAGCCGACATTTTTACTCAACTGCAAGATTTTCTCCTTGCCCGATGTGACGAAATCGTATTCAAATTGGGTCAACAGGTGCAACAACAGAGCACCAGCTACGCCCGGCTTGACACCGCAGAATTACTGCCGTCGATGAGGATGACGGTTGAAACACTAGCCGAAGCAATTGGCACACGAGACATGCTACCCCTGTTAGCTTACGCCGAGGCGCTGGGTGAAATGCGCGTTCATACCGGTTTCGCTCTCGATGATGTGCTAACCGCTATGGAGGTCTTTCGCGTACTGGTCTGGGAAGCTCTCGAGGAGTTTGCCGCTGAACATCCAGACTGTAACGTTGAGACAGTACGAACAGTTGAAGATATGCTGATGCAATTTCGGCAGGCCCTTGTCACCAGCTTTAACACGACCTACCATCAATTGCACTTTCAATGGCGTGACCAGACTGAGCAGCTTATCGCTCAGCAACAGACGATTCGTGAGCTGGGTACGCCAATCCTCCCTCTGTACGAAGGGATTCTGGTCATGCCACTGGTCGGCGCTATCGACAGTTTTCGTGCTGGTCAGATGATGGAAAAGCTACTGACCACAATTGCTGAGCGTCAATCCGACATCGTCATTATCGACATCACCGGTGTGCCTGTGATCGATACTGCGGTCGCCAATTATCTTTTACAGACGGTACGGGCCGCTCAGTTGCTCGGTGCGCGCATCATTATGGTTGGGATTGGCCCAGAAATTGCGCAGACAATCGTTCAGCTTGGGGTTGATTTGAGCAAGATGACAGTTGGAGCAACCCTTCAAAGCGGCATAGAGCTGGCCTTGCGTTATGTAGGACGCGCTATCAGACCAATCGCATCGTTGACCGATCAACGTCATGCTCGTTTGGGACGAGCGTGAAACACGAGTAGTAAGACTATCACCGTACTTCGATCACTTTTCCTGTCATCAACGGAGAAGAAAGGCCAATCTTGCCCGACATGGGGTATTGCTACAGACTGAACAACGGGCAGCACACGACTATCATTGCGAATGAATGCGAAAGAGCAATAAAAAATCCTCTAACCAGATCGGTCAGAGGATATTGGAGCGGGAGACGGGACTCGAACCCGCGACATTGTGCTTGGGAAGCACACACTCTACCAACTGAGTTACTCCCGCATTTGTTAGCGAATATAAGTATAGCACGCTCAGCATTACCTGTCAATCATGGTTCAAGCCGATATCCAACTCCCCATTCGGTCAGTAAAATCTGGGGCTGGCGCGGATCATGCTCGATTTTGCGTCGCAGATGCCAGATATAAACCTTCAGGTAATCATTATCGCGTACCTGATCGCTCCCCCAAACCGCACGTAACAGTTGTTCGTGGGTAACTACCTCACCAGCGTGTTCAGCCAGTACCAGCAGCAGTTGATACTCAGTCGGCGTCAGGTCAACCAGCTCACCGCGCACACGCACCTCATGCTTGCGCTGATCGATGCTAATCAAGTTCTGGCCGACGACGAGCGGACGATTTACCGCCGGTACTCGTCTGAGCAGAGCACGAATCCGAGCCAGTAATTCATCATAATTAAAGGGCTTGACAAGATAATCATCAGCGCCGTAATCAAGACCCGTGATTACATCATGCGGTTCAGTCTTAGCAGTAAGCATTAATATCGGTAGCGAAGCAAATTCCCGAACTTTTTGGCAGACCATCATACCATCAAGATCGGGCAGCATAATATCAAGAATCACCAGATCAGGCCGCTGGTTACGGATGATCTTCATCGCCTCTATGCCACTACTCGTCTGTAGAACACCGTAGCCTTCCTGTTCAAGCCGCACACGTACCAGCTCTTGCAAATGATTATCGTCATCGACAACCAGAATGGTCTTGGTCTGTTCCATAAAGTTCTCCATTTGCTGTGACCGATTTTAGTCGCCTCACCGCGATTGACCACTGCTGCCAGCTCGTAACTCGGTGAATCGAACAGCGATGTCGTCAAAGGTGAGTTCACCGATGTGAACATAGCGAATCTGCCCGTCAGGTGTAATGAAGAAACTGGTAGGAAGCGGAAACACTCGATAGGCCTCGGTGATGGTACCGTCAACATCAAGTGCGATTGGATATGTCACGTTATACTGATCTAAGAATGCTGCCACATCTGCAACGGTTCGCCCTTGCACCTGTTCATCATCGGTAAGGTTCACGCCAATGATCATCAGACCCTGACCGGCGAATTGTTCGTATGCCCGCTGCAAAGCTGGCAATTCTCGTTTGCACGGTTCGCACCACGTTCCCCAGAAGTTGAGTACAACAACATTGCCACGGTACTGCGTTAGTTCGATAGTACCGCCACGCAATGCTGGAGCTGTAAACGAGGGTGCCGGACGATTAACTTCACCCATCGCCTGACCGCTCAATGTTTCACGGTTTGTAAACATCCAGACTGCCACAACAATTGCTACGGCAACAAAGGCGAAGGCGAAAGCACTCAGCAATTCACGACGACCCGGTTCACGGCGCACCGGTCGAGGAGTTGACGGGATGAAACCCTGACTGATGTCGTACTGGCGCCGTCGTTCTGGATCACGGAGTACGGCATATGCTCGCTCAATCTCGGCCAACCGCTCTTGAGCGACTGCCCGCAGGTCATCGGCGAGATCGCCGAGCCGTTCCGGTGCATATCGTTGCCGTTGTTGTTCGTAGGCAGCATCAATGTCTGCCTGATCGGCCTCTGGCGTCACACCTAATAGGCTGTAATAATTTTGTCTAGTCATAGATGCAATTGTAGCATACCTTTAACCAAAAGCTAACGCTTTTTATTGACTATATTCATTGATCAGAATCTGCGCCTGCAATTGCAATCCCTGATTTACGCCGGGAATAGACAACACGAGCTGCCACTGCTGAATGGCGCGTTCGGTTTGTGGCGGATCGACAGCAACGAGGCAAATGCCATGCGAAAGCAACACTCGCGCATCTTGTGGCGCAGCCTGAAGGGCTTTTTCTGCTTCTGCCAATCCTTCCTGGGCACGCTGCGGATTCTTGGTATCGATACCATAGTAACAAAGACTGGCAGCAATGTCGGCCCGAACAGCATTATTGTCGGGCTGTAGCTCAAGTGCTTTACGATAAGCTTCAACAGCCTCTAACCAGCGCGGCAGGCGTTCTTGATAGATCTGCTGCGCCTCGGCATTACCGTTGGTGAGCTGTTCACGCACGTACACCACACTATCGAACAAGGCATTGCCAAGGTTGATCCAGGCATTAGGGTTATCTGGAACTTGCCCGGTCACCTGACGCGCTGCAATAACCTGCCCTTCAAACTGATCGAGAATTTCGCGGAACGTCGGCGTCGGCGGTACAACCGTTGCTGTCGGATTAGCACCAGAAGTTGCGGGTTGTGCAACCAGCGCAGTACTGATCAGTGTACCGAGAACGATACTAAACGTCGCCGCAGCTACCACCAGTGAAGGTAGCAGCCAGACGGGTTGCTGGCGCTGGACGGTGCGCCCCCGAACCGATACAGTTCGTGAGCTACGACTCAGGTATGGCTGTGGATTAAAGCCCGGTGGGCGCTCCTGGCGCCGCGCGGGTGGCAGTGGCCGGTAATCGATCAGATTGTCATCATCCTCGCTGACAGGAACCGCTGGAGCGGTCGCCGATACCGGCGGTGGTGCTGGTTGAAGGATCGTTTGCAGTTGCCGATCATACTCAGCCCGCCGCTGCGGATCACTCAAGACAGCATATGCCCGCTCGATAGCTTCGCGTCGCTGACGCGCCAGATCAACCAACTCTTCAGCCGCTCCCTCAAGTCGCTCCGGAGCATACCGTTCCCGCAACCGCTCATAGGCTGCGCGAATCGCCTCAGCATCAGCTTTTGGGTGAACTTGTAAAATTTCGTAGTAGTCAGTCATAGTGCTCACAACAATAGTCGCGATTGGCGGCCATCGGGCCGACCCACCAACCGCGACTATTCCATCCTCATCTGTCACCACATCCCGTCAGCATATCGATGTGACTGCTTATTACCTCACTTGCTTAATACGTTTATGCACCGTATGCAGACACTCGCCGACCGAATCGAGTATTCACGAACCTGATAACCGGTGAGGACAGCGTTCAACGTCCGATAGCTCGCCAACCCATTTGTGCTGCCAGTTCCGGCAGAGCCCTGGGCAAGCGGACACGGACACCAGCCAGCGCCAGACTACCTTCAAGGTAGCGCCGGACCAGTGCAATAGCCCCTCCTGTTACCATAATAATCACACCTGTCCAGACCAGGACAACTAGCGGTTTGACACTGACCGCAATCACTGCTTTGGCCGGTACAACCGGTAATTCATCAATACCGGGGCCGCTACCTTCGAGGAGTACCATCCGATTCGTCGGATCGAGTTCGGCCAACCGTAACGTATGACCACCAGGAAGCGTTACTGGGATAAACTGTAACTTGCCTTCATTGGTAGTCGGATCCGGAACAATTTCAACTCGTGGTTCCACCTCAAACGTCTGTCCCTCGTATATCACCTCTACTCGGGCGCCGACTTTTGCCTCACCGCGCACCATTGCCTCGCGGTCGATATTAAAGCCACGGAAGGTCAATGTATACGGCCCCATCTGGACACTTTGATCGACACCTAAGACCGGTCGTGACGGATCGCGTTCGGGATCATAGCCGGCTGGCGAGATATAAAGATCGTGCCAGAAATAGCTATGGATCGAGGGCGTTTGCATCGTCGCCCCCATTCGTTGGTTGTAATAGAGGTATGGTCGGGCCGAAAAGGTGCGCGAGCCATCGCTCACCGTTACATCGAGCACACCGCGCTGCTGATCATCAAGCTGATAGCCGTTAAAGATAAATTCGTAGCCAAACAGGCGAGCCGATTCGCCGGGCGACAGTGTCAGACGGGTATCAGGTGTAGCGTAGGCTGACGAGGCCACCATCCCAATGGCCATAACCGTAAAGCCCAGATGGGCGAGATAGCCACCAATCCGTAGCCAACCACCGCGCAATGTACGAATAATCATGAGGAGATTGGTGCCGAATGCAAAAGCACCACCCGCAACGTAGAATAACGACAGAACATCGCGTACATTAATGAAGATTGCGACGATAGCAGCCACGACTGCCAATACCGCTGGCCAACGGAGAGCACGGAGCAGATGACTTAGATTAGAGTCGCGCCAGCCGAGCAGTGGCCCAACGATCAACAGCACAATTGCAACCACACCGAGCGGCGGTACGGTACGTTGATAAAAACTTGGAGCTAGCGAGAAGCGCCCATCCTCGAACGGTTGAGCCTGGGGATTCATCAAGGTGCCGTCGTCTAACTCGAAGTAGCGCCCCATCCACTCTTGTAATGTATGGCCTACGCCAGGGATAGCCGAAATGACCGGCATAGAGGTACCGATACCAACCACCAATGCCGTCATCACAATGGTGATAATTCCCAAGACGAAGAAACTATCGCGCGAGAAGAACTTATCACTAAGCGGACGTGAGGGAATATCGTTCCAGCGAACGACTAACGAGACGACGGCAACCGCCAGCAAGAAAATCTGAAAGCCGACTAGCCCCTCGAAGATACCTTCAGCAACGAACGAATGAACGGAGAAGTTGGCATACACGCCACTGCGCGTCATGAAGGTGGCATAAAAGACGGTAACATAGGTTGCTAAACCTAACACTAAGTTTGTCTTGCGGAGGCTCCCGTGGGTTCTCTGCACCAGCATACCGTGGATCAGAGCGGTCAGAATGAGCCAGGGCACCAGTGAGGAGTTTTCCACCGGATCCCAGCCCCAATAACCACCCCAACCCAGAGTTTCATAGGCCCAATAGCCACCGAGCAAGAGCGCAAGACCCAGAAATGTCCAGGCTGCCAGTGTCCACGGCAGCGCTCGTTTAACCCACGTATCGTAATCGCGGCGCCAAAGTGCTGCCAGTGCGAACGCAAAGGGAATCATTGATAGTGCATAGCCGACGAAGAGAATCGGTGGGTGAATAATCATCCAGAAGTTATGCAGCAAGGGATTCAGACCACGTCCGTCACCAGGGTTCAGAGCCACACCAGTATTGGGATCAACCAGTGGCTGAAAGGGATTGAGCACCAGCGTGAACCCAATGATTGCGGCCTGAATCGCCATCACAACCATCAGTACATACGGCTCAAAGTGCTTTGTACGACGAACCAATAGCACACTGGCGATGGCACCCCAGAGGAGCCAGATCATAAAGCTGCCCGGCTGACCCGCCCAGGTCGCAGCAATGGTGAAGAAGAACTCCAGATCACGTGAGCTGTAGTTGTACACGTAATCCAAATCAAAACGACGAGCCAGGAAAACGGTAACCAGCAATGTCCACGACATGATAACGCCGGCCAGTGCCGCATAAACCCCAAACCTGGCGTAGCTGAGTGCTGCTCGCTGACCGCGTAGCACCAGTCCATAACTAATGAGTGCCAGTAGGGTCATACCGAGGCTCGTCATGAGAAGGAATGTACCGAAGAGATACATAAGTTACACTTTCTAGTGATCACAACGTTTTCATGCCGTACTGCCGTTACTTCTTCAGGAACCAATGCTACAGCAGGGCAGGTCGCAAACCCACCCTCTTGATACGGTACAGAACACCAATCTCTCAAAACGCTACAAGTACCGGTCAGTGAAAAAGGTTCAGTCGCTGGATTGTTACGGCGTAGCTTATAGCTTGATCCCAATTTTCGCAAAACGCCACAGTGACCATCGGGCGTTAGCCTAGTTCAGCAACGCCTGACAGGACATCTAGCAACCACCTCAAGGTTTAGCCTGATTAAGTTCCTGGTACTTCGATGGGCATTTCACCAGCAAGTCATCGGCCATAAAAGCCTGCTCGTTCGGGTCATAACGGCCAATCGCAACGATACTAATCGCCTGCTCGAAGTTCGCCGGACGTGGATCATCAGAGATCACCTTGATCAGTTTACCATTTTCATCTTGCAGCATAAAGGTAAACCGACCTTGCTCATCGATCTCGCCAGTACTCCCCAGAAAACCGGCCAACTGCACGCTGCGAGTACTGCGTATCGCTTCATCGACGCTCGTCGTGTAAGCTCGAAACCCTTCTTGAAAACCGAACAAACCGTACACGATTGCCAGCAAAATAATGCCCAGGCCGGCAACATGGATTGGCTTAATCGCCAGACCACGACGAACAGGAGTAGTTGCAACTGCCATACCTATCCTCACATTATGAACGGCGCTCAACCGGCTCATCGGCCTCATCGGTTGATCGCACACGACTCACTTCGGCTTTCGGCAAAGCTGTTTCTGCTTGCTCACGCTCACGTCGTAGCTCTCGCTGCAACATACGTGCCGTTGTGTCGATCCGCCAGAGGTAGACAAAAATAGCGATCCAGACCGATAACACTGCGGCGGTTGCGACAAAAATTGCGGCGTTATCCATACGTTACTCTCCCGCGTTGTGCAATTGCCCACTGCAAGTCAAGCACCAGTGAACGAACCTGTAACATCCAGAAAAGGAGTGCGGTAAAGCCAAGATTCGCAGCCAGGAAGACATAGAGCGTTCGCCGATTTTCTAACAGATTTGTGCCTGGTGCTTCCATGTTCAACCGCACTGCTCCAGTCGCCTCATTGTATTCTTCCAGCCCCAGTTGGAAGCGTGAGCCGGGAAACTCTGGGCGATCAGCCATGCCACCGTCTACCAGATCAAGGCTTGGATAGAGAATTGCCTCGCGTTGCAAGCCGGGTGTACTCACCTTGACTTCAGCAACCAGCAGATTGCCCTTGCGCTCGAGACCGAGCAACTGCACTTTCTGGTCACCGATCAGACCGACTTTGCCCACTTCGAGGACAATACCATCGCAATTACTACCTTGAATAAAAGCACAATTTGGGTGCAGGGTACTGTCAGCGATACGGGGAGCAATAAAGAAGAGGAAAGGCATCGTGACAAACGCGAACAACGAGTAGACCGCACTCAATTGGCGGCGCCGATCGATGTCGTCAATAGCAGCACGCAGCGCGAACAACGCGGCATAAATGAGGAGGAGGACAAAGATTGAGGTCTGGCGCGGATCCCAATTCCAGAAAATGCCCCATGCTACTTGCGAAAAGATCATTCCGGTGATAGTAGCCAGTAGCGTAAAGAGCAGGCCAGCCTCAGCCGCGGCTACCGCAATGTGGTCATCACGTTCACGCCGTCGCCACAAGTACAAACCACTAAAGATAGCCGAAATGGTAAAGGCAACAACACTGACCCAGGCCGTGGGAACGTGGACGATAACAATGCGACCGGCATCACCTAAGCCTTCATACTGCGGTACAACTAAAAAGGTTGCAATTGCTACGCCAGCCATCCACAACCCGATGCCAATTTTTGCCGCCTGTGCCAATCGCTGCACCATGACAACTCACTTTCTAGCCTGCGGAGTGGTTTTCTGCTATTCTCATCATACAACAGAATTGTATAAAAAAACAAGAGACGTTTGTCATATGTGTCAATTGCGCATATTGCTATCATTTAACGGGTGTACCGCGTATCGGCTTAAAGGAAGCCTAATCTATTGTATCATGACTACTGTGAATTGTGATGGCACAATCGACGCGAAAAATGAGATCGCACCGGTATACCCTTCATTATCAGAGAGGAACGGGTATGGGCGAGTGCCCAACCTGCTCCCTGGCGTGTGCTGATAAGTCGTACAACAGAGCTATTTGACTGCCTTAGAACGTGCGGATGCCGGAAAGAGAAAGAGAATGTTCAAACACGTTGCGTCGTAGACCGGTAGTTATGACTCCCATACAAATGGGAACAGCAGTAGTGACGCGGTGAAGGTCGCTACCACATAAGCAAACAAGAAGCGTAGCGAACCAAAGACAACATCAAAGGTGACATTTTCCAGCGTTTGGGCAGTGCCCTGAATAGCAACAATCAGTGGCGCAACCAGCAAAGGAAATGCAAGCACGGCGAACAACGCACCTTTGAAACTGGCACGAGATATGATAGCGGCGATAATGGTGGTCGCTGAGGTCAGGGCTAAGCCACCCATCGTTAACATAGCCCCAAAGGCGAACGGACTACCCACACGAACGCGCAGCAAGACGATGAAGAGTAGACTCGTCACCAGATTGAGGGTAAGTACCAGCGTGAGGTTGAAGCAAAATTTCCCTAAAAAGACAGCAGTCGGTGAGGCCGTCAATTGCAGCGCGGTAAGCGTTCTGGTCTCTTCTTCGTAGACGAAACTGCGTGACAGACCATTGAGTGCGGCAAACAGCAGGGCAATCCACAAGAGGGCCGACTGGATAAGCAGAGCTTCTTGAGTGCGACGAAGGCCAAGAAAGCCAACACCAAGACTGATCGCGGTCGTGGCACTCACGGCAAAGAGTAAAAGCGTGTTGATCGCGTAGCGTGTGCGCAATTCGCAGGCAATGTCTTTGCGGAAGATTGCCCATGCAGCACGCAAGGTAGTGGCAATACCGTTGGCCGGTAACGCCGGAATATCAGTATCGGGTGAGTCTATATCAACAGATTGCGTCATATAGGCCTGTGTTCTCTATTCAATCGCCAGTTTTAGCAGCAAATCTGCATACCGTAATTCACGTGGATCATTGGTAGCAATCACCGTCAAGCCACGCTGACGCTGGGCCGTAATGATTCGATCAACAAACGCCGTTCCGCGTTCGTCGAGAGTTACCGTCGGCTCATCCAGCAAAAGCACTGCTGGCCGATGGAGCAGGGCAAAGGCGTAACGCAGGCGCTGCGTCATGCCAGATGAATATGCGGCAAGTCGGTCGTTACCACGCTGCCCCAAACCAACCAGATCAAGCAACTCGTACAGCGCTGTGTCTGACACAGATAGTCCGCGAACTTGCGCGAAAAAGCGTAAATTTTCGATCCCGCTTAGCTCGCGGTAGAGCGATAGATCGGGAGCCACCCATCCGACAAGATGACGGGCGTTCCGTGGCGCGAATTGCTGTTGACCAACGGTATAATAAACGGTACCTCCAGCAGGTACCTGGAGTCCAGCCAGGATGCGTAACAGAGTACTCTTACCACTGCCGTTTGGCCCACTGACGACCAATACTTCACCACGGTGGAGTTCAAAGCTGATTCCGCGTAGGATGAGGCGGGCATTATACCCGGCACTGAGTTGTGAGACGTACAATTGCATATGCTGTTATGTTCGCGGTAACGTTGCCCTTGACAGAGGCTTCACCGGAAGGTGGTGAGCGTGGTATGCAGATTATACCAGGATTGCAGCGGTAACGGTGATGACTCTGGTAAATCTCGGTCTGGCAGTGAGAAATTGAAACTGTTGCACACCGTATCGGAGCGCGTTGCAGTGCGCCCTGATACGGTGTGTGTGTTCAATTATCGATTGACGAGCGGAATGTAGATCGGAAAGTTTGTTGATTGTTCAGGAGCATTCCTCTGGGTTGGGCTTGGCGTCATCGTCGCCG
>NZ_JPIM01000031.1 GCF_000735195.1 Chloroflexus sp. MS-G | reverse complement strand
AGGAATGTTGCCAATCTGTGAAATGGGGTCAACCCGGTAAAGATGTATGTCTCGTTACCCACAGTGATGGTTAGCGTGCCACTATCGGCGAGGGCTTCTAAGGGGAAACGATGCAGGTGATACTGCATGATGTACACGCGCTCAATGATCTTGCGCGAGCCAAACCCTTCATCGACAATGATGAGATGAGGAGTGATGGTGAGCGCAAATTGAGATTCGCGAAGCCCGATGATAATCACCGTGATGAGCGTCACGAGACTACCGACCGTGAAACCGATAGCCACGCCGGGGAACGCAAACGATGGCTTCATTGCCTGAAATGCCAGTGCTAGCAGGCTTCCATGGAGGGCGGCGAGGCCCACGAAGTGCGGCAGACGCCGCAGCGGATGGCGACGGAACGTGGTTGAGGGGTACCGATGGGGGATAGTGGTCATAAGTCCCTCCTTTGCCGTATGAGTCTGTGCTGCCATCCTGAGGCTAACGAATAATCTGCCTACTGCCGGGCCAGGATGATTTTCGGGTACAAATCATCTCCTTTTTCAGCATTATTGGTTGGGGTATGGGGGTATCGTCGTGCCTACGATAAGTATACGTAAATAGAGGTAGGAATTCATCCATCGGAAGACTCATGATTCGGTATTCTATGATCGTCAAATGGATCGCGTTTCATGACCCCACTTCATCATGAAGAGATACACATAGAGGCAACGATTCGGCACTCAAAAAACGTACCGTTGTTTCCACTGCGAAACCGTACCTCTCTCGTCAGATGCGTCGGACATGCCTTTCTGTGCAGCAGCATGAGCGGTTTCCTCCCCTTCTCCTCGGCCTCTTTCTCTCCCACCGGGTGCGAGGAAGGGGAAGAAGCGAGAGAATCCGCCCTCGCTTGACCGGCATCGCCAGATTAACCCCATACTTACGAGAGGAAGGGGAGGAGGCAGGCGGGAAAAATCCATCCATCCCACCCAATCCTCTTTCCTACAGTTCGTTTCTCTTTCCGCGCAGAAGGTGCGTATGCGCCAGCCGCTGCCTTCCCGTCGCGTACCTGCGTGTTTGTCGGTGTTGATCGGCGGTGGCGTTTTGTCCGGTTAGCGTGACCCGAAGCCGAGCACGCGGAAAAGCCCTGGCGGTGATCATTGCTCCACCACGTGCGCACGATCCTCACGGTGCTTCTTGACAACTGCGGATTGGGTTCCTGGATCACATCAGGATGTGAAAATATATACAAATAATGGTCAATGAAATTGATAAAAATACATAATAATTCTCTGTTGTATTTTCTTAACTATACCGGTCTAAATGTCTGTTATATTTCAAACACAATACTTTCTCGCAATACATTTCATAACCAACGAGAACTATCGTCCTTATATACCGGCTTGCCGGTATCGCTCTATACCACGCACGTTTCACGTGGCAGTGTACCGGGCGAAGATGGCGAGGGGGATAGCGGTGTGCAGACTCTGATCAACATCCATCTTCCCTCTCGATCACCAGGGACGAGAGATGCCGGAGGTGAGCGGGAAAGGCGAGTCATTACCATTAGAAAGGAGTTACTGGCAATGGAAGCAGAGATGCAGGCGTTTGTCGATTCGTTGCGTCATAACCTCACCGCCGAAGATGTGGTTAATCTCGAAGCATGCATGGATTGTAAGATGTGCGGTGAGGCCTGTGCGTGGTATCTGGTTACCGGCGATGAAAAGCTCCATCCAACGTATAAGACCGGCTTCATTCGCCAGATTTACCGCCGGTATATGACGCTGGAAGGGCAGATTGGCGGTGCTCTTGGATTGGTGCCTACCCCTACGCTTGCCGATCTGAAAGAGCATATGCAGTACTTTTGGGCCTGTACTGCGTGTGGTCGCTGCACCCTGGCCTGTCCCTCCGGGATCAGTATTCGTCGAATAGTGCGTCTCGCCCGGGCTGCCTATGCTGATTCCGGGTTGAGTTATGCTAATCCAACGATCCGTTCAATCATCGAAAATACCGATCGCCATCGCCACAGTTTTGGCTTAACTGCCGCTCAAGTCCTGGGTCGGGTCGGTCTTTTTCTGCGTAATGAGGGACTGGAAGCGCCGGTAAATGTTCAAAACGCCGAGTTTCTCTTTGTGTGTCCGGCAGCGGGTAATACGAAAATTCCCGATTACGGTATTAAACTTATCAAAATCCTTAACGCTGCTGGTGTGAGTTATACGATTTCCCCCTACGTGATTGATACCGGCACTGAAATCGATCATATCGCTGTTCATCATAAACTTTCTAAGCAGATGTTAGAAGACTGGGAGCAAGAAGCGGATCGCCTAGGTGTTCAGAAGATTCTCCTTGTCGAATGTGGTTGTGATACTCGTACTCTCTATGCCGAGGCGTCTGAGACACTTGGTCGTCCATTCCGCTATCCGATTGTGAGTGTTGATGCACTCATGCTTGATCTGATTAAGCAGGGCCGTTTGCCGGTTGAGAAAACCCATCTGAAAGTAACGCTCCATGATCCTTGTTATGCGACTCGTCTTTCTGGTCTCGGTGACCTGTTCCGTGAATTGTTGAACCTGGTAACCGATAACTTCATCGAGATGACGCCCAACCGCGAATATAACTACTGTTGCAACGGCGGGGCCGGTGGTATGCGTTTGCCCGAAAATACCGCTACCCGGCGTAAAATCTCGGTGTTGAAGGCCAATCAGATTCGTGCTACCGGCGCCGATTTTGTTACCTCCCCCTGTGTGGTATGTACGTTGTCGCTGGAAGACACCTGCCAGACCTACCAGTTGTCACCATCAGGCGATCGTATGGCATTGGTGCTCTTTGAAGTGGTGTACGCAGCTATGGAACCGGCACTGGCTAAACTCGGTGAGCTGGATCGGATGCGGGTTCCGGCTGTACTACGTAACTGTGATCAAGAATTCTTCATCGCGCACAGTGTCGAGGGGCAGATGATGCGGCTCATGCAGCAGCCAGATTTTCCAGAGCTGCTCGATTGGTTGGAACAGGACGACATAGTCAAGCGCTTT
Source organism: Chloroflexus sp. MS-G (assembly GCF_000735195.1). GTDB lineage: Bacteria > Chloroflexota > Chloroflexia > Chloroflexales > Chloroflexaceae > Chloroflexus. Next base: position 37,860 of record NZ_JPIM01000031.1, on the reverse strand, counting down.
AGCAAAGACCATCCGCAAGTCTACGACGATATTCGGGCACTGCGCGAGATGGTGATGAATTGTGAGAATTGCGACTGAAGTGGTACTTCCCTGGACATGTGAGTAATGACCGGCTGAGGAAGGAGAGAGCTATGATAGAGCTGCTGAATGTCGTTGCACCGTTGGCAATAGCGATTTTTGTCGTCGGTGTCGGACTGCGTTTAGGACGGTTTGCGTGGGCTTTGGTGACGAAACGCCACTTCCGCGGGGTATCGCCAACATTTGAATCACCACCACCGCGTATGGGGGTTATTCCCGCTCTCTACGCTGTGCTGTTTGGGCCGTTTAACCATTTCTACAAACGTGCCAATCCGGTGTGGGGTAGAGGCTATCTCCTCTACCACGTCGCGATCATCACTGAAGTGATCGGCTATACTATTTCGGCATTGATCGTTTTTGCTAATATCGTTGTTGGTCGCCCGGTGCCTGATGTTTCACTACATCTTGCTGAAAGCTTTAACTATTCACCGGCGAATCTGCTCGCGATCATCTTCGGTAATGGTGAGCACTTACAGGCTCACTTTCTCTTCGGTGAGTTTGGCTCTCTCTTCATCGGGGTTACATGGATCGCAGTGGGTTTTGCCGTGGTCGGTAATTTGCACTTAATGGTAGCTTTGGTGCGGAAGTGGAGTGGCGCGGTGGTCGGTGATATCGATCGGGCAGCGCAGGGGATTCGCACCCCTGGTCGTTACGCCTGGGATCGGATCGTCGTGCGCACTATTATTTTCTGCATTATCTGGACAGAGCTGTTTGCCCGTTTACACCTCGTGCCCGGTATTGTCTATCTGCATGCTCTCCTTGGGCTGACACTGTTTGTGCTTTTGCCGTTCACTTACCTGTTCCACATGGTCTATAACTTCCTGGCCGTTTTCTATGCCGTGCGTCGGCGTATGGCACGGACGATTGCCTGATAATCGCGGTACAGGTGCAGAAAATTTCTGCGCCTGTACTGCCTGTGGCAATAGCGCAGTGTCGGAACGATGATATGCCTGCGCGGGGTGTAGGTGATATGAACTCCTGAATCGCCATTTTGGTAGGCCAAGGGATGAATGTGACCTGCTCGCATCCCGGGTTTCGTGCAGCTTCTTCCGCCATCTTTGTAGCTCGGTGCGTTATACGGTATTGTCTAGATTGGCAGAGTAGATTGGCAGGGTAAATGAAAAGCTGCTACCTCTCCCCACAACACTCTGCACCCAGATTCTTCCTCCGTGTAGTTCGACCAGCAGACGGGTAATGTACAGGCCCAGACCGACACCACTTTTCTGGCGGGTATTGCTGTTATCAACGCGCTGAAATCGCTCAAAAAGCTTTACCTGATCTTCAGGCGCGATGCCGATCCCTTCATCACGCACCACGATCAACATCCATTGCCCAGGAGGGTGATTCGTTGGTAAGTCATCAGCAGTAGCCTGCCGTACCGAAAGCTGAATTTCGCTTCCTTCTGGGCTATACTTGATTGCGTTACTCAACAAATTGAAAATAATCTGTTTCACCTTATCGTAATCGGCAAAGACTGGCGGCAATGGGGTACGAACATCGATCAAAAGTTTGTGATTCACCAGTTGCGTATGAAGTTGCATGGTCAGCTCTTCAATCACTTGCCAGAGGCCAACGGCATAGCGATTGAGTTTCACCACACCGGCTTCCAGTCGTGAAACGTCGAGCAAATCTTTCACCAGCTTGTACAGACGCTCGGCCTCAGTAGAGACTGTCATTAAGAATTCGCGTTGACTTTCGCTGTCGAGGTCTTGTCGATTCAAGAGAATTTCGGTGTAGCCTAGAATTGAGGTGAGTGGGGTACGTAGTTCATGCGATACGATCCCAATAAACTCATTTTTGATCCGATCGGATTCTCGTTCCCGAGTGCGGTCGCTAACTACCCACAAGCGTCCGGTCAGTTGTTGTTGACTATCACGAGTAGGAACCGATAGTACGTGCAATTCCTGATACGGTTGCCGAAGCTGAAGAGTTGTTTCCAAGACCTGATCGGGGTTATGCTGGCCGAGATCGCAAAATTCGCTGAGCCGGAACGGATCATTGAGCCGTGTCAGCAGGTGCTCTACCAGATCAATACCGACGTAAAACGAGGGACGTTGTAGATGCTCGATCATATTCCATACCTGATACCAGGCTAGGTTGGCGCGAATCACTCGTCCGTTGAGATCGAGCAGTGCCAGACCGATGGGTAAGCTACTGAACACCTGGCCGAGGTGGTATGACGTTTCGTAAGCCGTCTGATAAGACAGGGCACGCGCCAGCGGTCGTGCGGTGCGTTCGCGAAGAGCGTCAATAAAAGCCAGAACTTCTTCGTTGAAGGTATTGGCCCGGTGGCTGTGGAGAATAAGAACTGCCAACACCCGATCATCGGCAATGATCGGTGCTGCCAGCTCAGCACGAAAGAGCATGGTGGGCGGTAGGCCCGGTTCACGCCCGGCGTCGCGCACGAGCAATGGACGCCGCATCTGCACCGCCTGTCCGGCCAACCCTGTTTCCCAGCTCCACCGCTGGCGCGGTAGCTTTGGCAGCGCAGTGCCGGAACGCTCTGCTACATAGCCCTCGCATAAATGGAGTACTAGCTCGCGCCGGTCGTGATCGACCAGGGCAATCGCTCCGGCTTCGGCGCCACTCCCCTCTAGCGCCCGGCGCAAGACGATCCCCGCCAATTCATGCAAGTTTATCGTGCGATCAAGCTGTTCGTTCAGTGCGATAATTTTCTGGCGCAGCGAGGGGTTGAGGGTCAGGCCAGGCGGTGTCTCACCGGCAAAGCGTGGTGTCGGCAATTGTGGTGAGCGCATGCCTTCCTGGGCAATGGCCGCTGCCAGCAGTGGCTTGAGCGACTCGATAAGCTCACCGATCCGTCCCCCAAAGTAGCGTTGATCATTGCTGCGTAGTTCGAGGACGCCCCACAGCTTGCCACCCCAGAAGATCGGTGCTCCCAGATAACCGGCAGCGATCACCGGCAGTCCTTCGAGCGATTGACCGGTACTGCCAAGGGCAATCGTTTTAACAACTGTTTTTCCGCCAAGGGCCACCGAACGGGTCAGACTATCGTCCCAGGGATAGGCCCATGACTCCGGCGAGAAAATTTGCTGGCGGGGTGCTCCTGGTCGAGCCGCTTGTAACCAGCACGTCAACCGGCCATCGCGGTAACGAGTGGCGATTCGCAATAATCCAAACAAACGATGAACACGCTGGGTCAGCGGCTGCTCCTCTTGCAAGAGACGAAAAGCCGCATTGAGCAGATGTAACAGACCGATTGTAGGGTCATCGAGTTCACGTGTCATTGTCGTGTATTGTAGTCAACCTGGAGTAGCTGTCAATTCTCTCGTTATGCCCTTATGCTATGATATGCTATATCCATCGGTATAACGGTGGATTACAAAGGAGTCAGGGTATGTTTACGGCAATCGATCATATCGGCTTTGTCGTAGCCGATCTTGAAGCGGCCATCGATTTTTATCGCACCGCTTACGATGTCACCGAATGGGAACGGATCGAACTGCCCGAACGTCACGCGGCAATCGGCGTTGCACGGTTTTGTGATGTTCTCATCGAGTTGATTGCCCCGACAAGTGATCAGGCGAGCTTTGCCCGCTTCTTGCGTGAAAAAGGCCCTGGAATGCATCATATCGCGTATCGCGTCGATGACATCCACGCAGCGCTGGCAACACTCCAGGCGCGTGGTTTACCTCTGATTGACCGTGAACCGCGTCCTGGCATCCACAACACGCTGGTGGCATTTGTTCATCCGAAAGCCGGCGGTCAGGGTGTGCTGGTAGAGCTAGTTCAGCACCGCATTTCAGAATAGAGCAGCGACTGGGCAGGGGTAGGGTAGATGCAGATGATGCGCTCGCCTACCCCGCCAAGAATGAGGACGTTCAGTATAGAGATGCGCTTTGATGTTGGGAGCAGAATGTATGACAGATAGCAGTAGCGAGGATCGCCGCCTGCTGGTGAGCATGAGCATCGGTCAGACAGCTTATGCAGCATGGGCCCGTCAGGCACGTCGCGAACGTTTCTTTAACATTGCACGGCTGCTAGAAGCTTCGGCAGCCGTGAAGCAGGTTCGAGCCGAGCACGCACTCCATCGTTTAGGAGAGGTATCCAGGACGATAGCCAACATTGATCGAGCGCTAGCCGGTCTAGAGCCGGAGGCTGTAGCGACCGGTCCGGTCACCGGTACCAGCCCATTTCAACGGGAGCTACTTGAACGAGCGGTGCGGGCACTTGCCGCCGGGCGTGATCTTACCTACACCGAATTAGGCGATCTCTTCGTGTGCAGCACATGCGGTCATCTTATGGAAGGTGATCCGCCGCCATTCTGCCCCGAATGCGGTACCGTCCGTGAGGGTTTTCTCAGTTTCCGCATCGTTGATGGAATGGGGACACTAGGGCCGTCTACAATTGTGCGCCGTCTGGAACAGGGGATGCGTACCGTTCAAGATTTGGTGCGTGGTCTGACGGAAGAGCAACTGTCAACTCCGGTAAACGGCCTTCCCGCCTTTAAGGACCTGATCGGGCATCTGATCGATATGGATATCGTGTTTCGCGAACGGGCATGGATGATTCTCGAGACGAATCAGCCCAAACTGTCTACTGCCCACCCACCAACCCTTCAGCACGCGATGAAGTACCGTACTGTGCCTATCGATGATCTCCTTGAACAGTACATTTCAAGCCGTCAGCAGACGTTAAATCTGTTGCGCGGTTTAACTCAGGCGGCGTGGCAGCGAATCGGCTTCCACGAAATCTTCGGTCCTGTACCACTTTTACATCAGGGGAATTGGGTAGTTTCGCACGAGCAGGGACACCTGATTGAATTAGCCCAGATGCGACACAATCTCTTGCATAAGGGCAATCAGGCAGTTATGGTAGTCTATGAGGCATTCAACTTGTAAAACCGCGAAGGGCAGATTCCATCTGCCCTTCCGCCGTCCTTTATCAGATCACGTCAAATCTAGCCCACTCAGGCTATCGTAGAGTACATCGAGGTTCTCTAGCGCTAGACCAGTACCAATAGCAACGCATGAAGCTGGCTGATCTGCGACGTAACATGGTACGCCGGTGACCTCAGTGAGTAAATCATTGATGCGACGCAGCATCGAACCACCACCGGTCATCACCATCCCTTTATCGATGATATCCGAGCTTAATTCGGGCGGTGTTTCCACCAGCACCGCTCGCACTGCGTTCACGATAGCCTCTAATGGTTCCTGAATCGCCTCGGTAATTTCGTTGCTATCGACCTGTATCGTGCGTGGGAGACCGGTTACCTGATCACGACCACGAACCTGGGTTACCAGTGGTTTATCGAGCGGTAAGGCTGAACCGATTTCGATCTTCACCGCTTCGGCAGTTCGTTCACCAATCAGCAAGTTGTACTTACGCTTGATATATGATGCAATAGCTTCATCGAACCGATTACCACCCACCCGCACCGATGTACTGACGACAATATCGTTCAGCGAGATGACTGCTACTTCCGTGGTACCACCACCAATATCAATGATAAGGTTTCCCGAGGGCTGAGCAATCGGAATATTAGCGCCAATTGCTGCGGCTAGTGGTTCACGGATCAGATACGCTTTGCCGGCACCGGCTTCCAGCGCCGCATAACGCACTGCGCGCATTTCAACGCTGGTAACGCCAGCGGGAATACAGATCATCACTTCAGGGCGCGAGAAGCGAAACCTTCCGGCAGCACGGCCAATAAAATGGCGTAGCATCTCTTCGGTCACCACATAATCAGCGATCACACCGTTGCGCATTGGGCGCACGACTTCGATGCTCTCTGGTTCGCGACCCAACATCGCCATCGCTTCTGCGCCCACGGCACGCACCCGCCCATCGCGCGTACTCAATGCGACGACCGATGGTTCCGAGAGAACGATCCCCTTCCCTTTTACGTACACTAAGACATTAGCAGTGCCAAGATCAATCCCGATTTTGCGGGCCATAATCGTTCCTACTGAAATGGTTATTACCGGCAATGTGCGTCAAAGCGTGCATACTGCACATGATCGTGCCGTATTATAGCAAATTTACGCACCTCTGCGTGAGTTCCAGGGATTGGCAAAGTTTCTGACTGCCTTTCCTTATTCCCTGGGAGTACGAGCCTCTGGCCTGCGTTGTGCAGTACCCTCTGGAGGCGCGACTATACCTGTTCCAAGCGGTGCGGTAATGGACGGAACCGGTGAACAAGGCCGTGCTGCGGCATACGCCTGGTGGCCCTCACCTTCCCCCAGCCCCCTTCCTCTCCTCCACAGTGAGAGGAAGGGGAAGGTGCAGCGAGGTGCATCCGCTCACCCGCACTGTTCCGCGCAACGCCTGACGCTGCCCGCTCGGTAGAGGGAACGTGCTGCGGATGGATGAACAGAACGTTGGCCTCCCAACGCAATGGTTGCATGGGTACGGTACGTGACCAATAAGAAATCCAGGTTTCTGGTCAGGCTCTAAGACTGCTAGGCCCCTGATTTAGTAGTCCAGCGAGATGCGGCAGAACGTGTCTGGTACCCTTCATATTTCTGGGTAGCAAAGAATGCGGTTGCAGCGGATTTTCAACCCTAGCCCTCGCGATGAAAAACAGACAATAAAAACCCCTTCACACAAACGTGGAAGGGGTAAGCTCAGTAGTAGAAGCCCCCTGCACAATGACCTGTTATGATTGGCGTCGCTTTATTTTATGGAGCTGGGCCACTCGTAAGCGTACCATCTCCTTGCGGAGTTTGGCTTCGGCCAATGCCATATCGCGTTCGCTCTGTGCTTCACGCCGACGCGCTTCGGCCTCGGCCCGGGCCTGCTCGGCTCGTGCTTCATCGATCTCATCGGCCCGTTCAACAGTATCGGCTAGAATGGTTACTCGGTGCGGAAGCACCTCCATAAATCCTCCCGACACCGCGAAAGGTGTCCGTTCACCATTTTTAATGATGTCCAGCTCGCCCGGTTCGAGAATCGTCATCAGCGGAGCGTGACGTGGCAAAATACCAATGCGCCCATCTTTAGTCGGTGCGCTAATCATATCAACATCATCCGATAAGATGACACGCTCAGCGGTGACAATCTCCAGATGGATGGGCATAGATTGCTCCTTCTGCCTGCCATACATCATACCCAACGGCGGTCGATGATCTCCGTTGGGTCCGGCTTACTTCTGACTAGCCTCGTAAGCGGCCAGCACATCGTCGAAATCGCCCTGCATGTAGAAGAACGATTCTGGAATATGATCGCCCTCACCATTAAGGAGACGGGCAAAGCTCTCAACCGTCTTCTTCACCGGCACATACTTACCTGGCCGACCGGTAAATTGTTGCGCTACCGTAAATGGCTGCGAGAAGAACAGCTCGATCTTGCGTGCGCGTTGTACGGTCAGCTTATCTTCATCGCTCAACTCTTCCATACCGAGAATGGCAATAATGTCCTTGAGGTCTTTATAGCGTTGCAACACCCGCTTTACCTCTTGAGCGACGCGGTAATGCTCTTCGCCGACGATATTCGGATCGAGAATACGCGATGTCGAGGCCAACGGATCGACTGCCGGGAAGATTGCCCGCTCGGCAATACTGCGTTCGAGCGAGATCGTCGCGTCGAGGTGGCTAAACACCGTGGCCGGAGCCGGGTCGGTGTAGTCGTCTGCCGGTACGTAAACCGCCTGCATCGAGGTAATTGAACCGCGCTTAGTTGACGTAATACGTTCCTGCAATTCACCCATCTCGGTTCCCAGCGTCGGTTGGTATCCCACCTGAGAGGGCATACGACCGAGCAGTGAAGAGACCTCCGAACCGGCCTGGACGAAGCGGAAGATATTGTCGATAAAGAGCAGAATATCGCGGCCCTCATCACGGAAATATTCGGCCATGGTCAATGCGGTGAGGCCAACCCGCAAACGGGCGCCTGGCGGCTCATTCATCTGACCGAAAACCATCACGGTCTTATCAAACACGCGCGTGTTTTCGTCGATGCGGGCTTCCTGCATTTCGTGAATCAGGTCGTTCCCTTCACGCGAACGCTCACCTACACCGGCAAACACCGAGAAGCCCGACTGCTCTTTAGCAATGTTGGCAATCAATTCCTGGATAACGACCGTCTTACCCACACCAGCACCGCCGAAGATAGCGGTCTTACCACCGCGAGTAAACGGTGCGATCAGATCAATAACCTTAATACCGGTTTCAAAAAGTTGTGCCTGAGTATTCTGCTCTTCAAAGCTCGGCGGATCGCGATGGATAGGGCGTCGCTCAACACTTGGATCGATTGGTCCCAGCCCGTCAATCGGATCGCCCAACACATTAAACACGCGACCGAGTGTGGCCGGGCCGACCGGTACCGCAATCGGGCGACCGGTATCGATCACCTCCAGGCCTCGGCGCAGACCATCGGTAGAACCCATTGCGACCGCTTTGACCACGCCATTACCGAGTTGCTGCTGCACCTCGCAAACAAGGCGGTCACCGTTTCCTAGTGGAATTTCGATTGCGTTATAGATCGCCGGTACTTCGTCTTCCGGGAACTTGGCCCGAATGACCACACCGATAATCTCTTGAATAACCCCCTTGGCCGGCATCGGCTCCTCCTCTTAACATCAACTGGTGAGAGCAGCGGCGCCCGAAGCAATCTCGCTGACCTCTTTCGTAATAGCAGCCTGCCGCGCTTTGTTAAATGACAGCGTCAGATCACGTACCAGATCTTTGGCATTGTTGGTTGCATTGCGCATTGCAACCATTCGTGCACTGTGTTCACTGGCAATACTCTCAAGGACTGCCTGATAGATCTGGGTTTCAACGTACCGCGGCAGAATGGCATTAAGAACTTCTTCTTCCCCTGGCTCGTAGGTATAATCAACGTTAGTTGTTGTGGATATATCGGGGCTTTCGACCGGCAGTAACTGCTTAATTGCCGGACGCTGTACCAGGGTATTAATGAACTCACTGTAAATAATGTAGAGTTCGTCGTACTTCCCCGACTGAAACCCGTTAATGGCACTGATTGCCACGCCAAGAATGGCTTCGAGCTTTGGTGCATCGCCAAGCCGGGTTGCTTCACCAGCCGGGGCAAAACCGGCGCGCAAGAAGAAATCGCGTCCCTTGCGACCGAAGGTATAAACATCGACAGTACGTCCCATTGCGCGCTGCTCGGTAATAAAACGACCGGCGCGACGCAGGACATTAGCAACCAGGCTACCACACAGACCACGATCAGGGGTTACTACCAGTAACGCAACGCTCTTTACCGTCTCGCGTTTTTCGAGCAGCGTTCCACGGCGAGCTGCCCCTACCACCCGCGCTGTCAGATTGGCCATCACCTCTCGCATGCGGTCGGCGTATGGCCGGGTAGCTAATACATTCCGTTGTGCACGCCGCATCTTTGATGCTGACACCATCTCCATCGCTCGCGTAATCTGAGCAACATTCTTGACGGATCGGATGCGGCGCTTAATCTCGCGACTACTCGGCATATCGAACCCTTTGCAGTTGCAGCTTCTGGCGAGCAGCAAAACGTCTGCTCGCCAGTCTTCTGCTAGCTATAGTTACTGGTTGCCTTAAACTCCTTGATTGCCGATTCCAGCGCCTCCTTGACTTCAGGTGACGGGAACTTGCGATCAAGGCGATTGTCGTAGATCAGCTTCCGCACCTCTGGATGGGCGGTACGCAGGAAGGTCAGGAAATCATCACGCCACTTCGTGATCAGCGGCACCGGCACATCATCAAGGTAGTTGTTGATAGCCGCATACAGAATAGCAACCTGATCCTCCACTGGCAGCGGCTGATACTGTGGCTGTTTCAGCAGCTCTTGCAAACGCTGACCACGCTCGATCTGCGCTTTGGTCGTTGCGTCAAGATCACTGGCAAATTGCGCAAAGGCAGCCAAGTCACGGAACTGAGCCAGCTCACCCTTCAACTTACCGGCCACTGCGCGCATTGCCCGCGTCTGAGCTGCACCACCTACACGCGACACTGAAATACCAACGTTCAGCGCCGGGCGTTGACCGGCATTAAACAGGTCGGACTCAAGGTAAATCTGACCATCGGTAATCGAAATCACGTTCGTTGGAATGTAGGCCGACACGTCGTTGGCCTGGGTTTCGATCACCGGCAATGCGGTCAGTGAACCACCGCCGTACTCCTCGCTCAGACGAGCTGCCCGTTCGAGCAACCGTGAGTGAAGGTAGAAGACGTCGCCGGGATACGCCTCACGACCGGGCGGACGGCGGAGCAAGAGTGACACCTGGCGGTAAGCAACGGCGTGTTTGCTCAAGTCGTCGTAGACGATCAGGGCATCCTTCACCAGTTGCCCATTGAGCATCACACCGTTCTCCATAATCTCTTCACCCATCGCACAACCGGCGTAAGGGGCGATATATTGCAATGCAGCACTCTCAGAAGCGGTTGCTGACACCACGATGGTATACTCCATCGCACCGAACCGCTCCAGGGTCCCGACGACCTGCGCCACCTGTGCCCGACGCTGCCCAATCGCAACGTAGATACACACCATCCCCTGGCCTTTCTGGTTGATGATGGTATCAACGGCAACTGCGGTCTTACCGGTTTGGCGGTCACCGATGATCAGCTCGCGTTGCCCGCGCCCGATAGGGATCAACGCATCAATCGCGATAATACCGGTCTGTACTGGCGTATCAACCGACTTACGGGTAATCACGCCAGGAGCGATACGCTCAATTGGGCGTGTCTTATCGTAAATGATCGGCCCTTTCCCATCGATGGGTTGACCGAGTGGGTTTACCACTCGCCCCAACAATCCCTGCCCGACCGGTACCGAAATAACGCGCCCGGTCGAGGTGACCATATCCCCTTCCTCGATCGTTTCATCATCACCAAGAATAATAGCGGCGACACTATCTTGTTCGAGGTTCAGGGCAATACCATAAATCGACTCATTGCGACCGGCTTTCGGCGGGAATTCAACGATCTCAGAAGCGACGACCTGATCAAGGCCGGACAGCCGCGCGACGCCGTCTCCGACGGCAATCACCGTACCGACATTGACCTGACGCGGCTGAAGGTCGACGCCGCTTGTGATCCCCTGCTTCAGCCGGGCGATCAATTCTTCAGTAATCGTCGTCATGCTCTACTCCGTCGCGCTGGTCGCCGGCGATACCGGGCCAGCGAGCTGAGTTCTAACGGTTAACTTGCCTGCAATATACGTTGGATGGCGCTCAGGCGTGTGCGGAGACTATTATCAAGCACCTGATCACCAACCCGAATAATCAAACCACCGATCAGGGTCGGGTCAACATGATACGTTACATGTACCCTGCCGTAGCGTTGCTGCAACTCGCGGCTAATCCGCTCTTTCTGCTCATCGCTCAACTCAATCGCACTGGTGACGCTGGCATCAATTGCCTGACTACCGACAGTATCGAGGTAACCTGGCAATGCAGCAGCCACTGCGTTGAGTTCACCGGCCAGCCCCTCTTTTACCATAGCGAGCAAGAAGTTGCGTACCTGTGGTAGCAAATCAGCCGGCAATACTGCTGCTGCATCGTGGACCGATAGACCGGCAACACGCGGGGCAACGGCCCGAATCTGCTCGGCAGCCGTTGTCAAGAGTGCCTCTACCAGTGGAGCAGCCAGTTCTCGTGCGTCAATGGTCGTTGCCATACCCTTCGTTTCCTCACGCAGACCAGGTCTTTACCGGAACTGCGACATTAGTTACGGCGATCAAGCGCTGCCAGCGACTCGGCGATCAATGCATCGTGACCGCGAGCCTGGAGTTCTGCTCCCAAAACACGGCTGGCCGTCAAGGTTACCAGCTCGGCGATCTGGCTCTTTGCCTCGCTCAACATACGAGCGCGCTCCTGTTCGGCCTGGAGACGAGCCTCTTCTTTCAGACGCTCGGCCTCACGACGTGCCTGCGCAATGATCTCTGCTTCCTGCTGCTTGGCCCGCTCCTGAGCCTGGGCAACGATGCGAGCCGCTTCCTGACGCGCCTTAGCAATTTCTGCCTCGTAATCACGTCTGGCGTTAGCCAACTGCTCGCGTACCTTTTCCGCGTCGCGGACACTCTCTTCAATCCGCTTGGTGCGCTCGTTCAGCAGGTTCATCACCGGTCGGTACAAGAGCACTCGCAGAATGAAGATGAGCAACAGGAAATTGATCAGTTGCGCGATAAACAGGGTCGGATTAATACCTAATGCTTCCACCCTTCAAACCTCCCGTAACGCGCCAATATTTTACTGTAAGACGCCAAAACCGATCAAGAACGCAATGACCAGACCGAAAATTGCCAGTGCTTCGGTAAAGGCAATACCGATGAACATGTAGGTAACGACCCGGTTCTCGATTTCAGGATTGCGGCCAATCGCCTGCACCGCACCCGACACGATGATCCCAATGCCGACACCCGGCCCAATTGCGCCCAGACCCACAGCGAGCGCGGTTGCGACGAGATTCAGACCCTCCATGATTGAGATGCCTCCTTAAAGCAAACTCTGCGACGAAACCAATCTTTATGACAAACCATTGCGGAATACTCCGCACGAACACAACATCTTAATGTGCATGCTCCTCGTCATGGCCGGTGACGGCGATATTGAGGAAAGCGTAGGTCAACAGGGCAAAGATCAAGGCCTGGATAAATCCGACGAACACCTCGAAACCGTAGAAGGGCAGTGGTAGTAAGAGTGGCACAAGGAATGCCATAACTACCAACAAGACTTCACCGGCGAAGATATTCCCAAAAAGACGGAAGGCCAGAGCGAAGGGCTTCACCAGTTCGGAGATGAACTCGATAATCCCCACAAACGACATAATGCCGTTCGTGTTAAAGAACTTCTTCAAGTAGCCAGGGCCAAGAGCACGGAAGCCCCAATACTCGATGAAGACGAAGGAGATAGCTGCAATCGCAAAGGTAAAGTTGAGATCAGCGGCTGGCGCACGGAAGAGCGGTACTAGTTTCTTACCCTGCGCTGCGCAGGTGTCGTATGCCACTTCACTCTCAGCCGCTAAAACGTTGCCTAGCGGTGCGGCTGGCGCAGCTAATGCCACTCGCTCATCAGCCACGGCATGCTCGCCTTTGTGCTTCTCGTGGCACACACCAATGGAACCCACGCCGGGCAACAGACCAAACCAGTTCCCAAACAAGACGAAGAGAAAGATGGTTGCTACCAGTGGAAAGGCGGTCGCGACGTAGCGGGCATTGATGTTGCGAAAGAGATTGTACAACGACTCGAGCACGAATTCCATGACGTTCTGCAAACCACGTGGTACCATCTGTAAGTTGCGGGTTGCAGCAAACGCCAGGCCAATGACGAAGATGTCGATAATGATCGAGACAAGGAATGAATTGGTGATGGGGAAACCAGGAATGCCGTCAAAAATAACTTCAGCGGCAACTTCTACGTGTGGTTCACCGGTGTAGAGGAAAAAGCGACTGGCAATCGAAATGACAAGCGCCCCTACAATGATTAAGATGTTTCGAGTCCGCGTTGACAACGCCTACCTCCTGCTCGACAACGTCGGGCATTTTTCAGCATGTACAAGACCTCTTGTCTACGCTGTCGCCCACAGTACGAACAACTACTTCCTTGTTCAGTCTTTCACAATCAGTATACCCTACCTCGCATATTTTCGCAACTCACCCAACCGCTGGAACATTGTTGTTCAGCGAGGCCGTCGCCGAGTATACCATAGCCGTGCAGGATGGGCAACTGATGCGTGGGCGAGATGATTGGTGAGAGTGAACGGTGATCCACCCTCACCAGCGATGGAATGGCAGCGATGCTAACGAGCTAGCGCCTCGCGAAGTTCCCGGATTGCCCGTTTGGCATTGACCCATACTGCCCCGATCTTTGAGCTGGCTACGCGCTTGTTGAAGATCAACACCAGGAGAAAGCGCTGGGCAACGTCGAAGCAGTAGAGATCGATATTCACCCCTTCGTGGATATAGACACTGGTTGCATCTTCTTCGCGAAGCTGACGGGCGACTTCGCCGGTGGTTGAAAAACCAGTTGAAAGCAGGGGGAGAACAACCATGAGTGGCAGGTTGCCCTTATCTCCCGTTTCAACCAGGATCATCCCGGCACGGTCGGTTAACATAATACTCTGGGTGCCAAGGTCTTGCCCCAACTGGCTCATAATGCTGCGAATCGCAGCAATATTTTGCTCGGTGATAATTAAATGCCCGCCTTCACTGCGCCAACTCGTTGGTGTAGGAACCGAAGTGGGTGATGTCGGTGTCTGACCTCGACGTTCAGCGGCGGCACGTGAGCGGGCTGCCAGCCCACCGCGTGCAGGCGATGGTTCACGGGCGGCACGTTCAGCGGCTTCGCGCTCGGCAGCTTCGCGGGCAGCACGTTCAGCAGCCTCGCGTTCGGCAGCCTCACGGGCGGCACGTTCAGCCGCTTCTCGTTCGGCCCGCGAGGGGAGGACTATCCGTGCTGGTGTGAACTGTCGGCGTGGTGCCTGTTCTGCTGACGATGACGACCGTGTCGTCTCGCTCTTTTCAGTTGGTGATGATTCCACGTCAGTCATCGGTGTTGCCTCACGTACTCTCTCCGTAACGACCGTTGGAGAGGGTGATGGGGTAGGGGCAGGAGATGAGGCTGGCGTGTCGAGCACCCCACGAATAGTTGTGCGTACAATGTCGAGATTGAGTTCGCCGGTCAGCAATTTTGCGACGCCAGCCGTTTGTGCGCGATCGCGGTCAGCGTTACTCAATCTGTTCCCCCAAAGAATGACTCGTGTCTGTGGATCAAAATTCGGCACGATTTCGGCCAAATCAAGCCCACTCATTTCATCAAGTTCGATCTCACTCAACACGACATCAGGTGGTTCGGTGCTGATCGACCACAACGCATCATTTGCCGATTCAAAGATTTGTACTTCAGCGTCGCCGCTCAGCGCTCCTGATAAGCTACGGAGAACCGGGTTAGCGCGGGCGACCACGACGATACGATAAGCCATTGAATTCTCTCTCTGTATCGTTCAGAGTGGTAACCGTCTACTACTGTTCACTAGTATACTCGAAATAGCTACAGCTTGAAGCAGATTTTTGGCATGAGGCTCGCACTTCAGGCAATGACTTCCACACAGCTACGTGGCAGCCAGATTGCTTCGCCATTGTCGACCAGCACTTCAACGGCGGGCGTGCGTACTCCAGACGGTAGTCGTTGCGGGAGTGCCGGTAAGCTGCGCACTCGTCCGAGCGACCCCAGATGCTCGTGATCAAGCAGTCGCACTGTGGCGCCAACGCGCAATAGAGGGCGTGGTGGTTCAAGTGACGTGCTACTACTCCGCGACAGCGGGATAATAACCCGCGGTCGGCGGTGGGGCTGACGGAGGCTTGTTTGGCTTTCAATGAAGATTTCGCGCCGATCATTGTTGGCAAGTATTTCAAAGATTGGTGCGGCCATCGGCGCATTCCCGATCCCTTCCGTCAACACAATTGTGAGTGGTGAAGTGATGTGACTCATCCACTGCCAGTTGCGACGTCCAACGGCCCAGGGTAAGCGCTTGGTTAACTGGAAGAAGGTGCGCAGCTCATGTTCGTTGATACTACCGATGATGATGCCGCGAACCTGATGTTCGACCGCTTTGCGCAGAGCAGCAGCACTGATTCCGCTGCCGCCAATGATAACGGCATACATACTCTGCGCATCAATCATTTTTTCTGTGATCGGTTCTCCTGGATCAAGCGTCAGCAGTCGGGTGACACCGTTGGTATGAGCGCCGAAGCTGACGATGCCGTAGATTTGCGCAGCAGGTGTTTCGATGATCACCTGTTGATTGTTGATGATGTCCATCACGATTCCCCGCACGCCAGCCGTGAGGGTGATTGTTTGCGGTTCGGCGCAAATGATTGCGTAGCCGGTTGCCGGGTCTACCGTATGGAGAATACCGTTGGCCGGACTCAACACTCGTCGACCAAACATGCCACGGCGTCGGGCCAGGACAGCACCAGCGTTGATGGGTTGACCAATTGGGCTGACAACGGTACGGGCAGCCTGTTCAGGTGGCAGGTTGAGCGCTTGCGCCAGGTTAATCACGTATGGTGCTGTATCACTTTTTCCCCGTGCTACCACATCGTCAGGTTCCACTCTGCCTCCCTTTCTGACCAGAATTTCGCCTGGTTGAGGGAGGGTGCGTTCAATGCGGGCTAGAGTGCTTGCAATGATTGGCGGGACGCCATCCGGTACGTACAGCATAGCGATTCCGTATTTCGTGCAGGGGTATAGGCATACGATAATTATACCACGTGAACAGGGGAAGGCGCAGGGGGCATCTTCCAGGCTGCGCAACGCAAGCTACAGGCCCGCGTTCCTGTGCCAGCGGCATTTTTTTAGAACGTGTTCAATAAATCTTGACCGGAACACCGAGGTCTGCCCATTCGTAGAGCCATTGGGCGTCGTCGATGCGTAAATTGATACACCCATGCGACATTCGTACCCCGCTGCCGTGAGCGTTGTGCCAGTAAGTGCCGTGCAGCGCTACCCCGCCTACGATATACTGCACCCAGGGGATGTTGGGTACATACCAGCATTCCCCACCGAGACAACCGGTCATTGTCTGTTCGGGAATACGGTAGTAGATCGTGAAATCACCACGCGGGGTATTGAAGCCATCGCGTCCGGTAGCGACCGGTGCGGAAAAGACCAGCAGCTCATCTTCGTAGGCAAAAAGGTATTGGCGGCTGAGATCGACTTCGATTCGACGTGACCACAGTCCGGGACTCCAGTCTACTGCACCGGGGAGACGTGCGACCGGATCAGTGTTGACGTTCTGTAAGCGGGCGATTTCTCGTCCGAGTTCGTCAATATGAACTTCAAAGAGACTATCGAGGTCTATACCGTAGATCGTCTCTTGTTGGCGGAGAAACGGTGAAAGCGCTTCCGGCCGGTAGCGGAACCGGGCACGCTCGAAATATTGGACAAGCGTACCATTTTCGTCAACTTGTTCACTCAGTGGGAAGCCAAAGATCACGAGGCCGCCGTGGCGTTGCCAAAATTCGAGAAATTCGCCTTGCAGCGAATAACCGGTTTCGGGAAAAAACGCACCGGTATCAAGATTACTGTTTGGTGGCAGGCTGAGTGAGTGATGTGCCAGCCATTCACGACCGATTAGCCCAAGTTGCACCTGCTGCACTGTTTTGGCATACTCAGGATGATACTCGAATCGGGCACGCTCGAAGTATTGCACAATGCGGCCATCGATAACCAGTTCTTCACTGATCGGCATACCGAAGGTAAGCAGTTGGCCGTTTGCCCGCCAGAAGTCAAGGAAGCCAACGCGATCCGAGAGGTGATGACCGGTCTGCGGGAAGTAGACGGTACGCACAACCGGGAGGTTTTTTGGAGGATTTGACCGTGCCGCAACCAGATTCATCTGCAAGGTAACCATTGCGATCAGGAAGCTCCATCCGAGCAGCCGGATCAGCGATAATTGAGGAGATAATGGGTGGTGAGACGCAGACATTTCCAGACTCCATGAGTGTCCAGCGGGTCTTCGACGATGGATGCTTTGTTGCTAACCGAACACCAAATGCTTCACTTTAGTGCTGGTATACCTTGTAATATTGATAGAGCTATTATATCAGTTAGAAACAGTATTATACGGATTGAAAACCGGTAGCAAGCAAAACCCTTTAGGACTGGGATGAGTTTTGTTTCACCGTTGCGTAGTAGTGTAGAGAGTTTTGTATGGCAGATCTCTTCACCCCGCTACAGGTAGCCGGTCAGCAATTACGCAATCGCATTGTGATGGCACCGGCACCCAGCGGTCTGGCTGGCCGTGATGGATTCTGCCATAGTGCATTGGTTAGTTACTACGAGCGGCGCGCTATGGGTGGAGTGGGTATGATTATCACCGAGCCAATGCTTGTCGAGGAACCACTCACACCGATGGCGCATCTCGGTATCTGGCATGATTGCTATCTGCCCGCGTTACGCCGTCTCACCGCAGCGGCGCATGCCTTCGGTAGTCGAATCGTTTTTTTATTGGAAATGCTACCAGGTACATCACCCCTGTACGATCTGGTCGAGCGTTATGTTCAGGCTGCGTGGCGCGCTTTAGCAGCCGGTGCTGATGGAGTCTTCATCTCGATTGCCGATCAGGGAGAACTGGCGGCTATGGTTGCCGCAGGATGTCAGCCAGATGGTCACGTACAACCGTCAATTGCTGAACGGATTCAGCCAGTGTTAACGATTCTTGAGCAGATCCATCTCTGTTTTGGGCGTCGGCTCTGGGTTGGTTTACGCATGCCGGTGGCCGAGTTGGTGCCAGGTGGTCTGACGCATCAGGATGCACGAATCATTGCCCGGCGGGCTGTTGCCGCCGGGGCACAATTTCTCGATGTCACGCTCAATCGCTACACTCCTGATGTCGCTCGTTTTCCGGGCTGGACGATACCGCTAGTGGTAGGTATTCGGCGCATTGCGAGCGAAGCCATCGTGATCGGTTCAGGTCAGTTGAGTGATCCCTGGCTGGCCGACAGCCTGATTCGAGAAGGGAGTGTTGATCTGGTGATGCTGTGTACCGCGTTACGTCTGCTTCCCGAATGGCCGCACCTGGCACGTCGGGCATTGTGGTCAGCTAACGTAAAATGACCAGCAACACACCGGCTGCCACTGCCGAGCCAATCACACCAGCAACGTTCGGACACATTGCCTGCCAGATCAAAAAGTTTTGCGGGTCTTCCGCCTGGGCGACAGTATGGGCCACTCGCGCCGACATAGGTACTGCCGATACTCCGGCCGCGCCGATCAAGGGGTTAATTTTGTTCCTGGTAAATAGATTGTACAGTTTGGCAAACAGGATACCACCCGCAGTAGAAATGGCGAACGCGCAGGCGCCGAGGGCAAAAACGACGATTGAGCGCGGGGTCAGGAAGTTACTGGCTTGCGTGCTGGCCCCGACTGTCAAGCCGAGCATGATCGTCACACTATCGATCAGCGCGCTACGTGCCGTTCTGGCCAGGCGTTCAGTTACCCCGCTCTCCTTAAGCAAATTGCCAAAGAAGAGCATTCCCAGGAGAGGTAACGTGTCTGGGACAATGAGTACACACACAATCAAACCAATGATCGGGAATATGATGCGCTGCGTTCGACCAATCTCGGCTGGCGGTGGCATCCGAATGAGCCGTTCTTCGCGGCTGGTCAATAAGTACATAATGGGTGGTTGAATAACCGGCACCAGGGCCATGTACGAGTAGGCAGAGACGGCAATGGTGCCGAGCAGATCAGGCGCAAGGCGCGATGCGATAAAAATGGCGGTTGGTCCATCAGCCCCGCCGATAATGCCAATCGCGGCTGCGGCGCGGAGCAGGCGGAGTGGATCGTTGGGGTCAGCCAGATCGAGAAATGGGAAATACTGACCGAGGACAATAGCCATCAAGAGGGTAAAGAAGATACCGAGCTGTGCCGCAGCGCCAAGCAGGATCAAGCGAGGCTGGGCAATCAGTGCCGAGAAGTCGGTCATTGCTCCAATGCCAAGGAAGATGAGGGGCGGGAAGATACCGGTGATCACTCCGAAGTAGATGTAATTCAAGACGCTTCCCTGATCGTAGACTCCCTGCCCCATACCCGGCTCAAAAGGCATGTTGCCAAGAATGATACCGAAGCCAATCGGTACCAGCAGCAGTGGCTCGAATCCGCGGGCAATGGCAAGATAGACGAACACGCATCCGACGACGATCATGAGCAGATTACCCCATGCCAGATGGGCGATCCCGCTTGCTTCAAAAAAGCCGATAAGCCATTCCATCAGGCAAACTCCAGTAGTGGTTGACCCTGACGTACCGAGTCGCCAACTTTGACGTTGATTGCACGAATGGTACCTGCAACGGGTGAACTGACGTTTGAATTCATCTTCATCGCTTCGATCACAACCAACGGATCGTTTTCTTTGACCTGATCGCCGACCTTAACTTTAATTTCGGCAACAATGCCGGCGATTGGTGATACCAGCACCCCAGGACCGGTTGAGCTTGGTGGTGGTGTGTCTGGCGCTGTAGCAGGTGTAGTAGGAGTACGTGGTGGTGGTGGTACGGCGTTGATACTGGTTGGGGCCTGCAACGCCGATTCTTCATCATCTTGTAGTACCTCGACCTCGACCTCGTAGGTCACACCGTTTACCGTTATACGCAAGCGTTTCATAGTCTCTCCGTCATTCAACCTGAAATGCGGTGATACAACGATTGCCATTCATCGTTTCCAAATTCCTGTCCATGATCTACCGACGTAATTGACGGGCAGCCATCACACTGACCCGTCCTAAACGTGCCCAGTTCACTGCCAGTTGTCGGTAGTAACGCACCCGTAAGATACGTACCGGTTGGTCAAGAGTCGTGACCGCAGCGGCGGTAAGAATCGCAATCAATTGGGGATCGAGCTGGTCGGTAGTAGTTGAAGATGTGCTTTCTTGCGGTACGGTCGGTTTCGTGGCACTCGCTGGTTTTGCCTGGAATAAACCTTGACTGCGGTTGAGGATACTCAGTGCAAATGCAACGATGGTAAGCACAACGAACACGATGCTGATTCCCGTGATCGCGATTTGAAAGCCAATCAGCAATGGGTTAGTAGTGAGATCAATCATAGCGTTTCCTTCAATCGTTTTCTGAGCGTGCACACATGTTCTCGTGAATCTCATTGTGTGAGGGGTGTTCACGTTCGGATTGGAGCTGGTGTAGATGTTGAGATAGGCGTGATCCGCTCTTTTGCGATCAGTCTATAGCGGCACCAGCCCGTGCTTCTTCTGCGGACGGAACTCACGTTTGGTACGCAGCGATGCCAGGGCCAGACTGAGATAACGACGGGTCTCACTCGGTACAATGATGCTATCGATCAGATTGCGACCGGCGCCAACGTAGGGAGAGGCAAATTCGGCGCGGTACAGCTTAACGAACTCGGCCCGCGCTGCTGCCGGATCATCAGCCTGCTTAATCTGGTCACGGTAGATGATATTGACCGCTCCTTCTGGCCCCATAACCGCAATCTCAGCACTCGGCCAGGCGGCCACCCGGTCAGCGCCTAGGTCCTTGCCACACATCGCCAGATATGCACCGCCGTAAGCCTTGCGCAGGATAATTGAGATTTTAGGCGTTGTCGCTGCCGAATAAGCAAACAACATCTTCGCACCGTGGCGAATAATACCGCCACGCTCTTGGGCCACACCCGGCAAGAAACCAGGCACGTCAATAAAGGTAATGAGTGGAATATTGAAAGCGTTGCAGAACCGAACAAAGCGGGCAATCTTATCAGAGGCATCAATGTCGAGAACGCCAGCCATAACAGTGGGCTGATTGGCAACGATTCCTACCGTACTACCATCGATACGAGCGAAGCCGATCACAGCATTATCGGCAAAACCGCGTTGCACTTCGAGAAAATCACCGTCATCGACAATCCGTTTGATGATCGGGATAACATCGTAAGGTTCACGCGGATCATCGGGGATCATGGTGTCGAGAACGGGATCATTGTAGAAGCGTAGTTCACCGTCACCACGATCAGGTGGGTCTTCGAGATTATTCGATGGCAAAAAGCTCAATAAACGCTTACAAAGCGCAATCGCCTCGGCATCATTTTCAGCGACAAAGTGTGCAACTCCACTTCGGATCTGAGCTTCCGGTCCACCAAGCTCTTCACCGGTTACCTGTTCTCCTGTGACCTGCTTGAGTACTTCGGGACCGGTAATAAACATCTCACTGCCCCGTACCATAATGATAAAATCCATCAGGGCTGGTGAATACGCGGCGCCACCGGCACATGGCCCGGCAATAATCGCAATCTGAGGCACGACACCGGAGAGCAACACATTACGGTAGAAGATGCGACCATAACCACTCAGGGCATCAATCCCTTCCTGAATACGTGCCCCCCCGCTATCGTTAATCGTGATGAACGGCGACCCGCACTTTAAGGCCAAATCCATCGTCTGACAGATTTTGTCAGCGTGCATTTCACCAACCGATCCACCGGCGACAGTAAAATCTTGTGCAGCGACAAAGACTTGCCGCCCATCGACACTGCCACAACCGGTAATCACCCCTTCGCCAGGCATCTCCTTACCGGCCATCCCAAATGCTGTACACCGATGATGAGAAAAAAGGAACAGCTCTTGAAAGGTTTCTGGCTCGATCAGAAGATGAATTCGCTCGCGAGCAGTCAATTTGCCGGCCTGGTGTTGGCGAGCAATGCGTTCTGGGCCACCACCCTGCTCAAGACGGTGTCGGCGCTGGCGCAGCATTTCAATGCGGGCACGCATGGAAGTGGGTACTATATTGGTCGCTTCAGACTCATGTTGAGTCATGGTTGTATCTCCTTGTACGAAAACAACCATCTACCGAACTGCCTGATGGGCAAAACAGCTCTAACTCGGTTTGTTGCTCTGAAGTTAGTTGCGGGCTTAGATGTTGACGGATGTTAGTATAGCACGTGCAATAGTTGCGAGAGGTAAGATAGTGTCATTCTTTAGCAACTGTAAATTGTTGGGGTTGTGAGATGGTAACTATTAGTTAGTCTGCACAGTTGCGTCTTTTCATCGTCGTGGGGATGATGGTTGCCCATCCCGTGGGTGAGTTCCCAGCCCGTCACTCCTGAGACGGTGATGAGAATGATCGGTGAGACAACGGGAACGTACCGCAGACAATCTTCGAAAGAGGGAGATGCATGCCTCTTCTCCTACTCACTCCTCTATCGCCACTGCTGGGTAGGGAAAATATTGAACATCCCTATGGACACCGTATCAGCGGAAGTGAGCCAAATGTAGATGGAGTGAAGAAGCTGCACTTCTTCACTCCGTATGAGTGGTGGTACACCGAACTGTCTAACGAATTGAATCGCTCCACGATGCAGGGGAAACGTGGTCACATTGTATCAGGAAGGGATTTTTCAGACGATTCCTCGGCTATGTACTAGCAGAGAAATCGTCTCACTACCGTATGCAGCTACATCGTAAGCACGACTCTCCCTTCAATCTTACCCTCCTTCATTTCTGCAAACACCTGATTGATCTTCTCAAGCGGTTCGACACGAATCTTTGCCCGTACCTTTCCAGCGCCAGCAAAAGCAAGTGACTCTTGGAGATCAAGGCGGGTGCCGACAATTGAACCGCGTAACGTAATTCCTCTCAGAACAACATCGAAGATCGATACCGGAAATTCACCAGGAGGTAAGCCGTTGAAGGCAATGGTACCACCGCGCCGTACCATACCTAGGCTTTGCTCGAATGCCTTGCGTGATACCGCTGTTACCAGCACCCCGTGAGCACCGCCGATTTCACGCTGGATGCGCTCGCCTGGGTCTTCTGTCAATGCGTTAACCGTCAAATCAGCACCGAGTTGACGGGCAAATTGCAGTTTTTCGTCAGCAATATCAACTGCTACGACATTCATACCCATTGCTTTGGCATACTGCACGGCCATGTGACCAAGACCACCGATACCAGAGATAACAATCCATTGACCAGGACGAACATCGGTTGCTTTGATCCCTTTGTATACCGTAACTCCAGCGCAAAGCACTGGCGCAATCTCGGCAAAATCAACCCCGTCCGGTAAGTGTCCAACGTAATTCGGGTCAGCCAGGACGTATTCGGCATACCCTCCATCGACAGAATAGCCGGTATTTTTCTGTTGTGTACAGAGTGTCTCCCACCCATCGAGACAATATTCGCAGTAACCACAGGCAGTGTGTAACCAGGGAACACCAACGCGGTCCCCTTCTTTAACAGTTTTGACACCACTTCCGACTGCTGCGACATACCCTACAGCTTCGTGACCAGGAATTAAGGGTAATTTCGGTTTGATCGGCCAATCTCCTTCGGCGGCGTGGAGATCGGTGTGACAGACACCCGACGCTTCGACCTTGACAACAATTTGCCCTGGACCCGGCTCTGGAACTGGTACCTCTTCGATGACGAGAGGTTGATGGAAGGCGTGTACGACTGCCGCTTTCATTGTCCTGGTCATGGTTACCTCCTCTTTGAGATATTGAACCCTGAAACCTGGAATGTTCAATAATTTAGATATGTGAGGTTTTTGGTGAAAAGAGTTATCTTGATGTTAATTCTCGTGATTACTCGCCATAATACCATGTAATCATGGTGTTGTCAAGATCGAAATGGTGGTTAAAATTTTGTTTATGAGTTTTAATATTTATGTAGATTAAAATAAAAGTTTGCAAAAATGTAATGATACTTCTTCAATCGACCTGTTATAATGTGGTTAGTATCTGGTTCTGTTATAGGTTAATAAATTCCTCTATCTGTAGGGGTATTATTCCCTGATAAGGATATGTATAACGTCGAGAAAGAATGTTCTGATCGGTGTTTACTCCTTGTACGGCATCGTTTGTGCTCGTGGGGGGATTGGTAGTCGCACTCATCGACAGTAGTCTGGAGGAAGTGAATGCACCGTCTCATACCGTATCTTCTCTTCGTGCTGGTCTGTGGACTGATTTCAATTGGGTTTGGTCGCTCTTCCGCGGTTTTTGCATCGTCTTTCAATTTATCACCTGTCAGAACGACATCTCATAACCACACACCTGCCCAAACAACATCGTCAAATCTGCTTCAGGACGGTGGGTTCGAGCAGCAGGGAGTTGCCTGGGAGGCGTGTGGTAACGTTGGTCTGGTTGACGCTCAATCAGAAGGTGCTGAGTTCGTTTATGCTGGTCGTTATGCGGTCGTTATGGGTAGAAACGCTGATGGGAGTGGTTGCCCTCAGCTTCCCGATCTTACCGTACCAAAGCAGATTCTGAGTCAGTCGCTCAGTATTCCGGCAGATGCGCGTGCCGTTACCGTATCCTTCTGGTTTCGCGGCTTTGCCGGTACCGGTGTTGATATTTTTCTGGCCCGCGGTTTTTATCAGTTTGATCCGGATTTAGGTGGGGTTAAGCTAGGGAGTTTTTCAACCGATCAGCCACCGGGCTGGCAGTTGTATCGCACGGTGTTAACCGATGATCGACTTGATCTTGTGCGTGGACAAACGTTGCGCTTCTCTATCGTGATACAAGATGTTCTTGTCGAACGAGATGCAGCTCTCCTGATTGATGAGGTACAGGTCGTCGCGGCTGATCTGCGTACAGCCCCTGCACCGTTACCCCCAGCCCTCCGTGGTGACGGTAGCCGTCCGTTAGCAGTGATTCGCGCCGAAGGCTCCAACCGTTGGTTGTACCGCATGGATACTGATGGCAGCAATCTGCAACTCATTTATCGTGGCTTACTGAGCAACGTGCGCTATCCAGTGTGGTCACCTAATGGCCAACAGATTGCGGTAGCCGACAATAATATCTGGCCCTGGCCTGTTCCTGATCCTGACCCACAGAATAATTTGGTTGCAACTGCGATAACAGTGTTGAATGCCGATGGGAGTGGCAGTAGACAGGTTTATCAGACTCAAAGTCGAAAAGGATCGCGTTGTCCATTCGTAGCCCTGCCAGGACAAAGCGAGACTCCATCCATCATTGTGCGTGTGGATAGGCTGACCTGGATGCCGGACGGACAGCGACTCGCATTTACGAATTTTGAGTTCCTCGCTTTCTGTGATGGCCGCATCTCTGGTGGTCTAGCTGACGTGTATCTCTCACCGATACCACCTGCACTTACTCCCACTGAAGTGACCAGTTTTGCTGCGAGTCCGAGTATCAATCGCAACCGCCAACTATTGTTCGAGAGCTTTGGGAAAAATCGAACGACCGGGATTTGGGAGGCCGACCTGCAAACTCAACCGCCCCGCGAGACCCTTCTTATCGGCCATCGTGCCGAAAGTCAACCGGTTTGGGCACCTGATGGTCGCCGTTTTGTCGTCAAGCGAGATACCAGTAGTCCTTCTGAGGATAGAAGTGAACGTACCGACGCTATTGTGCTCTATGATCGGCAAAATCTGAGCAATCCGCGCATGCTATTGTTTGCCGATCACGGGCGAAGTATTAGTAATATGCGCTGGTCTCCTGATGGGAGGTATCTGATTTACACACTTAATCGTTTTGATGGTGGATCGGACATCTGGTGGCTCGATGTGGCTAGTGGGGCAACTGGACCAATTACCACCGATGGTCGGGCACTAGAGGCCGACTGGCGACCGGGGGCTACGTTGCAGCGTGTCTTCGTTCCACTCGTGACGCGGAATTGACAACTGAGGAAGGAAACGCCTCTTCTATGGGTGTTAGCCCTTTTCTAGAGACATTGGCGTTCGAGGAAAAATAGCAGATATACGTAATACCTCCATCGTGCGAGATCAACAGGTGCGGGGGCGGGTCAGGAACCCGCCCCTAGTGGCGATTCGTAAGGGGTACGACAGGGTGCGCACTGCAAACGCTATCAACTGGACGTTTGCTTAAACGTTTTATTCGCTCCCGCCCCATCCCACTGCGGAAGCAGAAGGGTAAAGGGCACAAGGCTTTGCCTGCGCGACTTTTGGCAATCACCGAATCTTGTCTTCACCCTGGTCGTTTCGGTAACTCGACGAAGACCTGACCATTTTCTTCACTAACCGG
Organism: Chloroflexus sp. MS-G; assembly: GCF_000735195.1. GTDB lineage: Bacteria > Chloroflexota > Chloroflexia > Chloroflexales > Chloroflexaceae > Chloroflexus. The sequence goes on along the minus strand of NZ_JPIM01000031.1, from coordinate 11,372 downwards.
GTAGGTAGTAAGCGGAGTTGGTTCTCTCCCTAGAGCGATCAGTGCCCGTGACCAGCCTGGCATCTTGAAGCCGCCAATGCCCTGTACCCAGTCCAGATTCTTGCCGGTGCGTATGTCAAATTTTGAGCCGTGCCACGGGCATGTGATAACATGACCTTCGAGGGTACCATTTCTGAGCGAGAGATTGAGATGGGGACAGAGTGCGTGAACTGCGTAGACACTACCATTAATGCGAGCGGCCAGGATGTTGATCCCATCACCGGTGACTGCGACAAGCGTCGATTCAGGGAAGTCTGCCGATGTTCCAATCTTTACGCGCATGGATTCGCTCCCTCCTGATACGCTAAGGCTCGTTGCTGTCTGTCGTTCGCAACCCTTACTTTGCCGTCGCTCGCTGAAACAGTGAGGGAAAATGACAGACGGTCATGTACTATTTATTCTACCTGAAAGATGCAGTTTTTTGCTAAACGTTACTATCGCTACCACGATTCGGTCTTCCCCAACAATTGGAGGGGAAGGGTTCCCAACCGGTTCTCATGCAGCAGGGTAGGACACCAATGACCGTTGATCTTCTGACCTTATCAATTACGCTCAACCTGGCAAATGTGTTGCAGTGCGTGGCACTGGTTGGTCTGGCCGTAGCGAACCGTGAGCGTGCCGGTTTACGATGGTGGGCGGCGGGTATGGGGATGCTGGCGCTTGGTCTCATCCTGACCACTATGCGGGATGTTATATCACTACCGCTGTGGCTCCACGCGATCAGTAATGCCATGGTGGGAAACGGGATGCTCATACTCTATTATGGCATACGCCGTTTCTTTGGTGACAATGATGATCCACGCCGGTTCATTGTGATCGGTTTGCTCATATTCATCGCCAATATTGTGCTGGCTTTTACCGGTGATGTACCGCCTCTACGTCGGATTCTCTTTTCGGTTGTGGTAAGTGTATTATCCATCCTCATCGCCGTGCGCTTGCATCATGAATTGCACACTGATTATCGATTAACCGTGCTATTCTTGCTCATTGTGTTTGTTGCAAATACTATCTTCTTTGTCATTCGTGGTATCGCTACAATGACCGAAGCGAACTGGTTGATCGTATCAGCACCGTGGCAGACGGCAACCTATCTCACGGCTATTGCTACAACGACCCTGTGGACATTCGGCCTTATTTTATTGGTAAATCAGGAATTGATCGTCAAACAGCGTGAGGCCGCACAGCAGCTTGAATTAATTTTTGCTGCACAGCCCGATGCGGTGTTGTTGTCACGCCTGACCGACGGTGCTTTTATGAAGGTTAATCAAGGTTTCACTGAAATCAGCGGATACAGTGCAGAGGAAGCGCTAGGGAAGGATGGACTGAAGCTGAATATCTGGCGTTCGCCGGAGGATCGCCAACGCTGGGCTGAGTTGATGTGGCGCGAAGGTTCGTGTTCGGGCCTTGAGTTTGAATTTCGGCGACGCGATGGGACATTTCGTACCTGTCTCCTTTCTTCGCGAAAGGTGATGATTGCTGGTGTACCCCATGCAATCAGTATCGTTCACGATATTACTGAACGGAAACAGATCGAGGAAGCATTACGACGCAGTGATGCTCGCTATCGGCTCATTGCTGAGAATACGTCAGATGTAATCTGGTTATTTGATCCAGTGCAGGAACGGTTCACGTTTTTTAGTCCGTCGGTACAAAAGTTAACTGGGTACTCCGTAACCGAAGCAATGGCCGTTTCGATCACCGATCTCTTAACCCCTTCCTCAGCGCAGCAAGTGCTATCGGCGCTGCACTATATGCTCCACGAGTGGCAGGGGGAACTGACCACAGCACCGCCGTGGGTCGCCGAGATCGAGTTGATCCATCGCGATGGGCACGAGGTGCAGGCGGAGATCGTTACTACGTTTGTTCGTGATGAGGATAACCGATTGATGGTATTAGGTGTGGCGCGTGATATTACTGCCCGTAAACAGGCAGAAATCGAGCTACGCCTGGCTCGTCAGCAGGCCGAAGCGGCCAATCGGGCGAAGAGTGCCTTTCTGGCTAATGTCAGTCACGAACTACGAACTCCCCTCCATGCGGTGCTTGGCTTTGCTCATTTGTTGAGTAATGATGGTGAGTTGACCGCAACCCAACGGGAATATCTCGACATTATTAATCGAAACGGTGAACATCTGCTGCACTTAATCAATGAAGTCCTTGATCTGGCAAAGATTGAGGCTGGACGCTACACATTTACCCCTGCGCCGGTTGATGCTCGCAGGTTATTGGCCGATCTTCAGTCATTATTTTGGCCGAGAATCGAAGCAAAACAGTTGCAGTTCATCGTGACCTGTGCTGAAGAAGTACCGCGAATTATCCTGAATGATGAAGCCAAAATACGTCAGATTCTGATCAATTTACTGGAAAATGCGATCAAATTTACCGAAGTCGGGGTTGTGAAACTCCAGGTCGAGCGGTCGCAGCAACAGATTCTGTTTATCGTTGAAGATACTGGTGCTGGTATTCCACCACTCGAACAGCCATATCTGTTTCGTCCCTTTTTCCAGGGATACCAGGCTGTCAGTAATAGTTCAAACAGAGGAGCCGGTCTCGGTTTGAGCATCAGCTACGAACTGGCTCGTGTCATCGGCGGCAATCTCTCTGTATACAGTGCAGGCGAGGGGTGTGGTGCTCGCTTTACACTGACATTACCGTTACGCACACCGATCACAACACCGCTCGCGTTGCCCGCGCAGCACGAACGCCGACGAGTCATCCGGGTACGGGCCGATCAGCCAGTGTATCGCATGCTGGTGGCCGATGACATTCCATCTAGTGCGTTACTGTTAGTTACTCTACTCCACCGGTTAGGCTTCGTTGTCCAATCGGTAGCAGATGAGCAAACATTGCTTACGATGTGGCGTTCATGGCAGCCTCATATGATCTGGCTTGACGTTGATCGGGCGCGGATCAACGGTCTGGCCGTCGCTCAACAGATCCGTACCGCCTGTGATAACGAACCAGGGCTGATGCGACCGGTGATAATCACTTTGTCGGCGAATGTCCTTGGTAATACGCCAACGACCGCAATTGAGTCAGGTTGCGATGAGTTCATTGCGAAACCGTTTCGCGAATATGATGTGATTCGGATCATCGAGCAGTATCTGCGTGTGCAGTTTGATGAAGTTGCATCTCAGGTGACAACATTGCCAGATGGCGTTGGCGATGATTGTGGGTATGATCGAGAGTGGTGTCAGGCGGTACGGCAGGCCGCTGTCGAGGCCCATTTTTCGCGTCTGCAACAGCTCATCGCCGACATCGAATCGGCCCGACCTAATGATGCTCGTCAGTTGTGGCACTGGCTTGAAACCTTTAACTACCAGGCCTTGATCCAATGGGTTGATGCGATACTCGCTTCTCAGAAGAGGGGTTCTGTTGTATAGTAATAGACAATTGCGTATAAAAGGTTTATACCATTAGACATTAATGACTAGCAGTCGTGTACCTACCATCCTGATTGTCGATGATACACCAGCCAATCTCTTGTTGCTAACGCAGCTCCTGAATGCCCAATCGTATGATGTGCGTCCGGTAACCCAAGGTGCGATGACGCTGACGGTGGCCCGTACTCTTCACCCCGACCTCATTCTGCTTGACATTCGGATGCCGGATATGGATGGTTATACGGTCTGTCAACAACTAAAAGCCGATCCAGAAACGAGTCAGATTCCGGTTATTTTTATTAGTGCATTGGATGATGTGGAGGACAAAGTACGGGCGTTTGAATGTGGTGGTGTAGACTATATCACCAAACCATTTCAACCCTTAGAGGTGTTAGCCCGGGTACGAACGCACCTAGCGTTAGCGCAGGCGCGAACTGCGCTCGAAGAGGCCAATCGTGAGTTGCAGCGCGCACTGGCCCGTGAAGCGGAACTGGCACGGATTGATTGGCTCACCGGTGTTTATAATCGGAGCTATTTCTACGAACTAGCAGTGCGCGAATTCGCAATTGCCACGCGCTACGAGCGACCGCTGGCGATTGGTATGATTGATGTTGATCATTTCAAGCAGATCAACGACCGCTATGGCCATTTGGTCGGTGATCAGGTATTACGTTCGATTGCGCAAACAATTGCTCATCAGATTCGGACGACAGATTGTATCGGGCGTTTTGGCGGTGAGGAGTTTATTCTCCTGTTGCCCAATACTGATACCATTGCCAGTCTGACCCTGGCCGAACGGTTACGCACTACTATTGGTGGTTTGGTCATCCATACCGATAAAGGTGATGTTTCGGTTACGATCAGTATCGGGATCACAGGACGGCAACCGGCAGATACGACGATTGAACATCTGATCGACCGCGCCGATCAGGCGTTGTACGCCGCTAAGCAACAGGGACGCAATTGTGTAGTTGGGGTATAGAATACGTGCCAATAGTGAAGGGAAGTGTCGTCTTTACCCGTCAACGCGATTGGGTGTTGTGGAACTGACGGTAACGGTGCGACTATGGTATACTGCATAGCAGAAAGCGAAAGGATTATATTGCGGTCTCGCCGCCAACCAGAGCACCCATGTCAGATCAATTGTACATCCGTAATTTCAGCATCATTGCCCATGTCGATCACGGTAAAACGACGCTGAGTGATCGACTGCTCGAAGTGACACGCACGATTAGCGAGCGTGAACAGCGTGAGCAACTCCTTGACTCGCTCGATCTCGAGCGAGAAAAGGGTATCACGATCAAATTGAAGCCGGTGCGCATGGAATATCGTGCCGCTGATGGTCAGGTCTACCAGCTTAACCTGATCGATACGCCCGGGCACGTCGATTTTAGCTATGAAGTGAACCGCTCGCTGGCTGCCTGTGAAGGTGCACTGCTCGTTGTCGATGCGTCGCAAGGCATTGAAGCGCAAACGCTTGCCAATACCTATCTGGCCTTGGAAAATGATCTGGTCATTATTCCAGTAGTGAATAAGATCGATCTCCCGGGTGCACACCCGGAAGAGGTGGCGCAAGAAATTGAGTCGGTGATCGGGATTCCGGCTGAGGAGGCAATTCTAGCCTCGGCGAAAGAGGGAATCGGGATTACCGAGATTCTGAAGGCAATCGTCCGACGGATTCCGCCGCCACGGGGACAGCGTCAGCAACCGGCGCGGGCCTTAATTTTCGACTCGCACTACGATCCTTACAAAGGGGTGATTGCCTACGTGCGGGTGGTAGACGGGGTGTTCAGAGTGCGTGATCGGGTACACTTTATGGGTACCGGTGCGCAGGCTGAAACGCTTGAGATTGGTATTTTCCGCCCGGCAATGACCCCACTTAATGAATTGGTTGCTGGCGAAGTGGGCTATATCGCCACCGGTTTGAAGAGTGTAGCCGATTGTCAGGTCGGCGATACGATCACGCTGGCCGATGCGCCGGCGGCTGAGCCACTACCCGGTTATCGCCCGGCCAAGCCGATGGTCTTTGCCGGTTTGTATCCTATTGACTCGAATGCCTACCCTGAATTGCGGGAAGCGTTGGAACGCTTGAAGCTCAACGATGCTGCACTCTCGTTTCAACCTGAAAGTTCAGCAGCGCTAGGGTTTGGCTTCCGCTGCGGTTTTCTCGGTTTGTTACACATGGAGATTGTGCGTGAACGGCTCGAACGTGAATATAAGCTCGATTTGCTGATCACTGCACCGTCTGTCGAATATCAGGTCTTGCTCTCTGATGGTGAAATTATCACTGTCGCGAACCCTTCGGAAATGCCCGATCGATCACGGATCGAAGCGATTGAAGAGCCTGTCGTTGAGATTAGCGTGATTACACCGGTACGCTATATCGGAACCATTATGGAGCTGGTGACGACTCGTCGTGGTACGTTCATCAGTATGGATTATCTTGATCCGACGCGAGTACTCTTGAAGTACCGTATGCCACTGGCGGAAATCGTGATTGATTTCTACGATCAATTGAAGAGCCGGACGCAAGGTTACGCCTCGCTCGATTATCATCTGGCCGGCTATCAGGAGGCCGATCTGGTGAAGTTGGACATCCTGGTTAATGGACAGCCGGTTGATGCTCTCTCTCTGATTGTGCACCGCGATTTTGCCTATCAGCGTGGTCGTGATCTCGTTGAACGGCTGCGCCAATTGATCCCGCGTCAGATGTTTGAGGTACCCATCCAGGCTGCTATCGGATCGAAGATTATCGCTCGTGAGACGATTCGCGCCTTGCGGAAAGATGTGTTGGCAAAGTGCTACGGTGGTGATGTGACCCGTAAACGGAAATTGCTTGAAAAGCAAAAAGAGGGCAAAAAGCGCATGAAGATGGTGGGAAGTGTGGAAATTCCTCAGGAGGCCTTTATGGCTATTCTGTCGCTTCATGAATCGGGTTACGAGCGTGAGCGCTAATTGAAGGGATTGCGAGTTGCTTGCCCTTTCCTGTGTTGGAGGAGAACCTGTCAATGAATCGTCTGATCTGGTTATTTACGCTCTTCCTCTTAGTTGGTTGTCAGAGTGCGGTCAATGGTCAGCGGTGGGCCGATACCGATTCGGCAGTCGTCTTTCGTATTGGTTCACGGCTGTTTACCCTCGCCGATGTAAATGCCGAGGTACGACGGGCAATTGGTGATGGCATCGCCAACGCACTCGCTGCGGGTCAGACCAGGGAGCAGATCGAGCAGATTGTAGTCGAGAACGATCTGCGTCGTCAGATTTTCGAGCAAATGATTCAAAATGAGCTGCTGTTGCATTATGCACGCCAACACGGGATCGGGGTTGATCCGATTGCGCTCGATGCAGCAGTCTTCAACCGTCTGGCAGCCGATGCCAGTCCGGCTGAAGTACAGGATTTGCGTAGTCTGTTGGCCCGTGAGCAGGTTGTTCTTGAAGTGATTGCTCGTCATACACGGGCTGATATGGCTCATGTCCGCCATATTCTGGTGGCTGATGAGGCGACAGCACAAGCGGTGCTTGCCGAGCTGCAATCAGGCGCCGATTTTGCAACCCTGGCCGCAAAACGTTCCCGTGATACGGCATCGGCTGCTCAGGGTGGTGATCTGGGATGGACGCCAAGAGGTGAGTTTGTCGCACCGTTTGAAGAGGCGATCTTTTCGATCCCCCTCAACACCCCTCAGATTGTGCAGACTGAGTTTGGTTTTCACGTTGTGGAAGTGTTAGGACGGGAAAACCAGCGTCCCTTTTCTTCGTTTGAAGAGTTGCGTACACGCCGTAATGCCAATCAGTTCTATCAAGAGACGTTCATCCCCTGGTATGAAGAGTTGCGTCGTCAGGCAGAATTGAGTGGCGAGTTGCAAATTGCGGCTGGCTTCGATCCTGATACCCTGCTTATCCCATTCCCTGAGACACCATGAACTCATCAGTATCGTTCCAGGCTATATTTCAGGTGGTGATCGAGCATGGTTTGATCGATCCGACGGCAGTTCAGGTCTTCACCATCGAGCAAGTCTTGCAGACAGTGCCGGTTGTACCTGCAAACCGTGTCTTACCCTGGGTTGAACAACAAGGTTTGGGCAGCTATCAACCGCCACGGGTTCCTTTCCCATTAGCTACACATACAACGGCATTCATCTGGGGATCGGTCGCTGCCTTTAACGGTGCAGCGCTGGCAACGCTATTAGGCGAACGTTATCCGTTGTATCATCCGTTAACGATTATCTCGCTACCAACCAAGACAATTCATACCTGTCTGCTGAGTGAGCTGGCGTCCGCACCCCTACCAGATGGTGTAATGGTTGGCGTAATTGTTCCTGCATTGTCATTACCTCACGATCAGCGTGGGTTTGATCGGCTGCGTTGGGTGATTACCCGTCTGCTCGGTCCTGATGGTTGTCCGTGGGATGTGCGGCAGACGCATCAAAGTTTGCGTCAGCATTTGCTTGAGGAGGTATATGAGGCGCTGGAAGCACTTGATACCGGCAACATGACCGCACTCTGCGAAGAGTTGGGAGATGTTCTCTTACAGGTGCTTGTGCACAGCGAGATGGCGCGTCAGGCAGGTTCTTTTTCGCTCGAAGATGTTGTGCAACGAGTGGCTGATAAGCTGATATTCCGTCATCCGCATGTCTTTGCGACCACGACGGTCGATCATCCCCAACAGGTCTTGCAGAACTGGCATCAACTCAAAGCACAAGAACGGCTTACAGAAGGAAAGATACGGCATAGTGCGCTTGATGGTGTACCCAGTGCGTTACCTGCACTGGCGATGGCGCAGGCACTGACACAGAAGGCCATCCAGGCCGGATTTACGTGGCAACATCTCGATCAGGTATGGGCAAAAGTTGATGAAGAGTTGCAAGAACTGCGAACGGCGATGGATATGTCTGCCCGGCAGGCCGAGCTTGGTGATCTCCTCTTTGCGCTGGTAACGCTGGCGCACTGGCTCCGAATTGATGCTGAAACTGCGCTGCGTGAAGCTAATATGCGCTATAAACAACGCTTTCAGTGGGTAGAGCAAATGGCTGCACAGAGTGGACGTACATTGCAAGATTGTTCGTTAACGGAAATGTTAGCCTGGTGGACAGAGGCAAAGGTGATGGGAAGTGAACAATAAATCTTCGCCGATCCAGCTTTCGTTCAACGATGTGGTGCAATTGCGCAAACCGCATGCTTGTGGCGGCGATACCTGGCGAGTTGTACGTCTTGGCGCTGACATTGGATTGCGTTGTGAAACATGTGGGCGTCGGGTCTTGATACCGCGTGCTGAGCTAGAGCGACGGATGAAGCGTCTCATTACGCCCGAGATCAAATCGTGATCGAGATGGCGTGATTGCACGCACGGTTGATGTAAGAATGCTGAACTGACATTCCTGGGAGCAATCCGACGGTATAAGGCGTATCTCATCCTCGCTCAGTGGTTAAACGGTACCTTTGCACTGTGCAAACGAGGTTGCTTGCCGGTCGGCAATAGGCGCGGTATGATGGCAGTATCGCGTGGAGATCGATTTTGTACATTTTATGATGGAATACTACTACTGGCGAAATGTTACTTACAGGTCCTGTCCAGGTTTCATAACCTCCTCGGTTCGGTTGCTTGTCATTAGCCTGATCTGGTTGATTATAGCTTCTGAAGTCGTCGCTCAACCGGTACGATCGCTCTACATGGTTGAGTACGATGGCGTCCTCAGTAGCTATGCGGCCGGTTATATCCGACGTGCGCTACGTGAAGCGGAAGCCGCGAATGCCCAGGCGCTAGTAGTACAACTGACGCCGCAAGGAGCAGTGGTTGCAGAAGCACGAGCGCTAGCTAGAGAGATTGCTGAGGCGCGTGTACCGGTCATCATCTACATTAGCCCCACCGGTCACGATGCTGGTGCCGCCGGCGTGTGGCTGTTGGCTGCTGCACATATTGCCGCGATGGCGCCGGATAGTCGGTTTGGTATCGCTACACCGTTGTTTGTTCCGGCAACTGGTGTGAGCGATCCAACGCAAGATCTGCTGTTGGAAGAACAGTTGCGGCAGTTTGAGGCGTGGGGAACAGCGCGGCAACGGAATGTTAGTTGGGTGGAACAAGCCTTGCGAAGCGGTTTTATTGCTACTGCCGGTCAGGCTATCGCCACAAATCCACCGATCATCGACATTGTTGCACGTGATCTAACCGAGTTACTCCAGCGTCTGGAAGGTCGGGTAGTTACACTGAGCGATGGCACCCAGGTCACGCTGTCTACGCTCGGCGTTCGTCCACGGGTGATAGAAGTATATCTGGTCGAGGCAGTGTTATTGATCCTGTCCAACCCGACGGTGGTCTTCCTCCTCCTGATTATGGCTGGGCTAGCTTTTTATGCTGAGTTTCTCAGCCCAACTGTTGGCATCCTGGCGGGGTTAGGAGTGCTGTTGTTAGGAGGTGCGATCATTGGTATGATTGCCCTGCCGGTACAATGGCTTAGCGTGTTGGGCATTCTCATCGCCTTTGGTCTGGTAGCGGCAGATCTCTTTGTGCCATCGCACGGTACGCTGACAGTCATTGGGGTGGGTGTTATGATCGCCAGCTCGCTAACCCTGTTCGATTCAACGCAGGCGCCTGGAGTGGCAGTAGCGCTATGGGCGATCATCCTGGTAGCATTATTGATTGCGCTGTTCGCCATCGGTGGGATCTGGCTGGCATTACGTTCGCGGAATCGTCCGGTGGTAACCGGACAAGAGGTATTAATCGGTCGGTTGGCCGAGGTGCGCAAGCGTCTCGATCCAGAGGGAATGGTGTTTGTCGAAGGTGCACTCTGGCGGGCGGTATGCGAAAATGGAGTTGCCGAAGAAGGTGAATATGTGCGGGTGACCGGAATCTATGCCTTGCGGTTAACTGTGAGGCGGATCGATCCTCAAGAGTCATCCGTGCAGACATCCTAAAGGGTTGTAGGCCACCGGTTAGTTGTCATCTGTTCGGAAAGGAGCAGTCTCATGGGGGCAACGTTCTTTCTGTTGGCATGTCTGGCGGTTCTCGCTTTCATTGCGCTGATGATCTTATTGTCGGCGATCAAGATCGTTCCAGAATACGAGCGTGGGGTGATCTTTCGATTGGGGCGGCTGATGGGACCGCGTGGACCTGGTATCTTTTTTGTAATCCCAGTCTTTGAACGAATGGTACGGGTGGATATGCGTGTCATCACGATGGATGTCCCGGTTCAGGAAGTGATTACACTCGACAACGTGACCATCAAGGTCAATGCAGTTCTTTACTTCCAGGTCATTAATCCAAACTGGGCAGTGACAAAGGTGATGGACTATATCCGGGCGACGATGCAGATCGCTCAGACCACTCTGCGCAGTGTCGTTGGTCAGGTTGAATTAGATGAGTTGCTGGCCCAGCGCGAGAAGATCAATCAGAAGTTACAGCAGATCATCGATGAGCAGACCGAACCGTGGGGGATTAAAGTCACGATTGTGGAAGTAAAGGATGTTGAGCTGCCGCAGAACATGCAACGAGCGATGGCTCGTCAGGCTGAGGCCGAGCGTGAAAAGCGGGCGAAGCTGATTCACGCCGATGGTGAATTGCAGGCCTCGCGCACGCTGGCCGAGGCTGCGCACATATTGGCCAGTGAGCCGGTGACGTTGCAACTACGCTATTTGCAGACCCTGACCGAGATCGCCACCGAGAAGAACAGTACGATTGTTTTCCCATTACCAATCGATATGCTCAAGACCTTCTTTTCGGCAACCAACACACCAGACAGCGATGCGCGAAAGGCAGTACGGGACGATTAAGGGTCTGTCTGAGTGCTTATCCGGAATACCCTGTTGCAGAAGAAGATTCGGTTGGGCGCAGCGCCGCTGTGTCCATACATCTATCAGGTTGTATCCGCCGTACCGTGAGACGATTATTCGGATAGGCTCTGAGAGGGTAATCAGAAATCCAGATTTCTCATTGGATATGTCCCTAACCCGTGCGACCATTGC